>JAYTFV010000352.1:0-12218 GCA_043734065.1 Planctomycetota bacterium | reverse complement strand
CTGCGTCGCGACCCTGGGCGATGAAGTGTGACCCCTTTGGGGTGTAGAGGTTGTCCCGATGAAGAGTGGTTTCTGGCGGGTGGCTAGTCGTGGGTGGTTCGCAGGCTGGGGAGGTTTCAGAAACACCTTCGACTTCTGCCGTCATTCGCATTCACAAACTGGACAGACCAGAAAACGCCGTTTCATCAGGCCAGCCTGACTGTGTCTCTGTGAGCGCTTCGACTGGGCAGTTGCCTGACAAGACGCATCACTCCAGGCCGAGGCCACTGGCGAGGTCTGACCTCGTGCGACTCTCTCATTCGCGCCCCTCCCCCAGTTGACGCCGACGCACCCTGCCCCCCTTTGTTCACCATTGTTTCCTTCCCATTGTTTCCCCCACCCCATTGAAACAGTGCGTCGCCGTGTCCATCGACCAAGGCAACACACTGCCTCCAGTGGGAGCATTTTCGCTCGGCTGAGAACTGACAGCTTGCCCGGCGTGAAACAGTGCGTTGCCCTGCCCATCATCCTCCAAAGGTTGACTTTTCAATCTGAACTCACAGAATCACGTCAAGCAACAACCCGCAGCCGGAGAGGTGGCAGAGCGGCCGATTGCACCGGTCTTGAAAACCGGAGTACCCGTGAGGGTACCCAGGGTTCGAATCCCTGCCTCTCCGCTGGGAAAGCCTCGCTTTTTCCTTGATTTTCAAGGGAAACGCGGGGCTTTCTGCCTTGATACTGCCCTCCTCTTCAGTGCCATCTTTTGCCACATTTGGACACCGAAAGTCATCTGCGCGCTGCAACTGGCGCTGCAACTTTGGAAGTGGGTCGACCGCCAGTTTCTGGTGAGGATGAAAGGGAAAAGGAAGAAAGGGGTCAGGGTGCATCGGCATAAGCCGGGGGAGAGTTGCGAATGAGAGAGTCGCCCGAGAGAAAACCTCGCCAGTGGCCTGGGCCTGAAGTGATGCGTCTTGTCGGGCCACTGGCTCGTCGAAGCATTCACAGAGGCGCAGTCGGGCGGTGTATTGAGCTCCACTGTATTAAATAATAAGGGGGCATTCTGATGTGGTGGCCGACTTTGTCCTGACAAAGGGAAGGCCACAGTGATGGCGAGCGTTCATGGCAAGTTCGATGTCACCTCCACGGAGTCACAGATCACACGCATGACTGGAAACTTTCCTCTCGGAAGTCGGGATGCCTTGGGTGCAGTGTCTCGTGGACCTTTTACTGCGAAACACACTGGCGAGTCACAGCCCTCGCCAGTGGCACCTGGCGCAAATCCCGTGCCGAACAGTATTGGACCTGACCCCGTTTCTGCCTTTCTGACCCCGTTTCTGCTTTCGCCCTTTTCTCCGCTGCGGGGCGGGGAGGCGGACCTCGGTGTGCTGTTGTGGCAATCAGCATGTCAATGTGCGAACGTCGAGGTCGCTGCGTTCGACAGAATGCGGGGCGCCCGCACTGTGGCGAGTGCAGCGACCTCAGCCGTGGAGAGGGGGCGCCCACGCGGTGGCCAGCGTCGTGACGCGCCGCGGCGTCCGTGTCCGTGCCATGAAAATCTGGCCAAGTGGTGACTTTCCGTCGGGTCTGCTTGATTCCCGGTTTTCGCTTCCCCACAATGCTCTGTCGGATGGTGCGGGGCCTCTGTTCAGATTCTCCCCCGCTGTCTTACAGTCACCCTCACGATCACTCGACGACTCGTCGCGCTTCGCATCCGCATCAGATCAAGGCTCTGCACCATGAACATCCTTCCGGGGAACACTGTCGGTATCGACTTGGGGACGACGTTTTCGGCGCTGGCCCAGATGGACCCCAGCGGTGAGGCAATTTCAATTCTCAATGCCGATGGTCGCCCGATCACTCCGTCGGTCGTGCTGCTGGGTGAGGACGGCAAGGTCATCGTCGGTCCGTCGCCCGAGCGGATGTCGATCGAAGATCCGAAGAACATCGTCGAGGCGATCAAGCGCCAGATGGGGAACAAGGACTTCTTCGTGGTGTACCAGGGGAAGAAGCTGACCCCCGAGTTCATCTCGGCGCTGATCCTCAAGAAGCTGAAGCAGGACGCCGAGGCGCGGATCGGTCCGGTGGTCAATGCGGTGCTGACCGTGCCGTACTACTTCAACGATGTGCGGCGCAAGGCGACGCAGGACGCGGGCAAGATTGCGGGGCTGAATGTGATTGACATCATCAACGAGCCGACCGCCGCCACGCTGGCGTATGCCTGGCAGAAGGGGGAACTCGGTCGCACGGACAAGATGACCAAGGAACGCACCATCATGGTCTACGACCTGGGGGGGGGGACGTTCGACGTGACCGTGGTGCGGTACACGGCCACGCACTTCCGCGTGCTGGCCACCGATGGCGACGTGATGCTGGGCGGGATCGACTGGACCCGCCGCATCGTGGACCACGTGGCCGAACAATTCCACCGCAAGTTCAGCGATGACCCTCGTTCCGAGCCAGAAACGCTGATGATGCTCACTCAGGAATGCGAGCAGGCCAAACGTGACCTGAGCCAGAAGCCACAGACGCAAATCACCGTATACCACAAGGGCAAGAGCCTGTCCGTGGCCATCAGCCGGGTGGACTTCGAGCGGATGACAGCTGACCTCATGCAGCGGACCCGTGACACGACCGAATTGGTCATGCAGCAGGCCAGCATCGGACTCGGGGAGCTGGACGATTGCGTCCTCGTGGGCGGATCGACGTACATGCCCGCCGTGGAGAACATGCTCAAGGAAACGACGGGCCTGACGCCGTCTCGCGATGTGGTCAAGCCGGAGGAAGCTGTGGCCCAGGGGGCGTGCATTCACGCCGCCCTGCTCGAAGCTCGTGCTTCGGGAGATGCCTCGCGGCTGGGCAAGGCGGTCCGCGATCGGCTGCGATCGGTCAACGCCGTCGATGTGAATTCGCACTCGCTGGGAGTCAAGATCACCGACCCGAACAACCGGCAGCGGAAGATCAATCACATCATGATCCCGAAGAACACTGCGGTGCCGAACAAGGTGTCGCAGCGGTTCGCCACGAACTCGCCGAACCAGCAGCGGATTCACGTGTGCGTGCTGGAAGGGGATGCGCTCGATCCGGATGCCTGCACCACCATCGGGGACTTCCGCGTGGTGAATCTGCCGCCGAATCTGCCCGCCGGTTCGCCGATCGAGATCACGTATGAGTACGACAAGAACGGTCGCATCGGGGCCACGGCACGGGAGCTGACGAGTAATCGCGAGGCGAAGACCGAGATCGTCCGCGACTCTGGATTGACGACCGACAACGTGGACGCCTTCGAGACACTGGCGAAGGATTACAGTGTCGAGTAGGGGAAGCTGTCAGCTCAACGGGAGGGCGAAGCTCCTGCTGAGCCGCTGCGGGAGGGCGAAGCTCCTGCTGAGCCGCGATCCAGAATCAACGTCCTCTCGCGAAAGCGGCTCGGCAGGAGCCTCGCCCTCCCGATTCAGCAGCACCACTCGAGGAAACCCACGATGGACTTCTACAAGGAATGGCTGGGGATCCCCGAAGGGCCGCGTCCGCCCAATCATTATGAGTTGCTGCGCCTCAAGCAGTTCGACGACGACACCGCCAAGGTGCGGGCGAACTACAAGAAGCTCAACACCCATGTGCGCAAATACGCGACGGGGCAATACTCGGTGCAGTCGCAGGAAATGCTGAATGAGATCGCGAAGGCCATGCTGTGCCTGACCGATCCGGAGCGGAAGCGGGACTATGACGAGAGCCTGGGGCGGGTGTTTGCCACCGTCAAGGACGACTTTGGCCGCCAGCCGTTCCTCGACATTCTCGTGAAGCAGGGGAAGATCACCCGCGAGCAGAGCCGCGAGGCGGAGGAGTTCTGTAAGAAGCGGGGACTGTCGGAGCGAGACGGCGTCGTGCAGATGAAGTTCGTCGAGCCGGATGTGGCGGCCCAGGCCCTGGCGCTGCATCATGGGCTGTCGTATGTCGACTTGGACGACATGATTCCGGAGGACGATGTCCTCGACGCCACGCCCCGGTTGCTCGTCAAGAAGCAGTCGATCATCCCGCTGTTTGTGGATGATGACCGGCTGCTGGTGGCGTGCGTCGACATGCCGGACAATGAGGTCGAGGACGAGATGCGTCTGCGGTATGGCGTGCCGATGCGGGCGGTGCTGGCCACGCCGCGGGCCATCAGCCAGGCGATCGCCAAATACTACGCCCCCGGCATGCGAGACGACGCCCAGCCGTATGCGAATGCAGTTGCGGCCGCTGCCCCGATGACGAAGGATGGGAAGCCCCCGAAAGCGGCGGCCTCCGGCGACCTCGGCAAGTCCGCCAAGGCCAAAACCAAGTCGGGTCCAGCCCCGAAATTCGAAGAGCTGAGCGAGGACGACAAGGCGAAGCGAAAGCAGATGGGCCTGCTGGCGATGACCTGGAGCATCATGATCCCGGCTCTGCTCCAGTATTTTGTGTTTCGGACGACGATGGTGTTCGGGCTGCCGTGGTTTCCAATCCTGACCGCTCCGCCGGTGATCTTCTATGTGATTCAGAAGTATTGGAAGTCGGGGGAAGAACGTTGAGGGTTCCTGCTCCCGACCCCCGACCCCTGACCCCTGACCCCTGACCCCTGACCCCTGACCCCTGACCCCTGACCCCTGACCCCTGACCCCTGACCCCCGACTCACTCAATCCAGCGTCGCATGGCTACTCGGGGCCGAGACGAACGTGTCCATCGTTTCCGCCGACGTGAACAGATACAGCCTGCCCTTGTACCAGACCGCGAAGTCCAGCGAGCCTTCGAGTTCCTCTCCCGAGATCGCTTGCTGGATCACGTCGCAACCGTGATCCGCCGGAGCGTACTTGGCCGGGTCCGCGTGGAACGCGGAGACGGCCTGGCTCGAACTCAGGTAGTAGGTCTTGCTGTTGAAGATCACGCGGAACTGGCTGTGAGCATCGACCAGATCGCGGTCGTCTCGCAGCACCACCGGGCAGAATCCCTTGAGTCCCCGCAGGCCTTTGCGGGCGGCGATCATTTCCTGCTTGGCGCGGGTCCGCTCGTTGCTCGGGCGGGGAGTCGGCACCAGACGAGCGGGCGGGTGGGCTTCCGACTCGTCGACGACGAGGGGCGACTCATCGGCAGTCGCCTCGGGGTTCGGGACGTGGAACTGCTGACCTGGCTGATCCGTCACTTGGGACGGGGCATGGGCCTCGCGATCGGGCGTGGTCATCAGAACGGGCGGGTCTGTTTCCATGGTCTCTTCGGGGAACGCGGGATCTTCGATCGACTTCTCGCGGTGAGTCGCCGGAGCAGCCTGGAGTGCTGCCGGATTCGAGAACGGGTCCGTATTGAGGGTCAGCCCACTGTACGGATTCTCCTCGACCGGTTCGGCTTCAACGGCCAGCGGGAGGGGTTCGACCGGTTCGGAGGCTTCCGCCACCGAACTGTTCGGCACGACAGCGGGTGCTGCCGTGGTCGGAGCCGTCGATCCCGGGAAGAGGGCGTCATCGCTGAACGGATCGGCGGGCACCGCTGGTTTGGCAGTTGGCAACGAAGCCGGTGGCCCGAGATCGACCGTGTCTGGTTCGGCGATCGGAGCCTTAAAATCGAGCGCGGGCAGGCGAGTGCCTGGTTTCGCTGCGGGTGTTTCCACAAACAGTGGAGCTTCAAAGCCATCATTCGCCGGGGCCGCTGCGACGGGCGGCGGACTGAGGACCGGAGTCTGTGGAGTTCCGACGACTGCGGGCAGAGACTGCGGGGTCGTCTGCGGAGTCTGTTGCGGCTGCTGAGTCCGAGCTGGCGGAGTCTGCAGCATCGGCGGCTGGGACTGGGGCTGCTGGGCGAACTGTTGCCGTGGCTGAGGAGTCGCACCGGTCGGAGTGCCTCCGGGCTGCGTGAAGAGTTGGCTGTAGTTCGGAAGGCCAGTGCCTGTGGAGGCGGGTTGACCAGCGGGTTGACCGCTGATGACGCCGGGCGGCGTCACCGGAGGACCAGCAAATGGGGTGTAAGGCGGCTCGGCTGGCGGCTGGGTCGGACCATCGTCCCGGCTTCCAAAGATTTTGCCGAAGAACCCCTTCTTTTTGGGTGCCGAGACCGGTGCCGCCTGAGTGGCCGGATAATACTGAGGTTGACCCTGCGGCTGAGTCTGGGCCTGAGTCTGGGCCTGAGTCTGGGCCTGATCTTGGGGCCGCATCTGTCCCTGCATCGGAGGTGGAGCAGTCGGTGAGGCCGCTCCCGGTTGCCCGATCGCAGGCTGCGAGAAATTGGGGTCGACCATTTCGGGGACCGCCCGCCCGTTCTGCTCGTAGAGCTTTTCCAACTCACGCTGGACTTCGGACTTGGGGGCCTGTGGCGGACCGGGCCGTTGCTGAAGCTGTTGTGCCTGTCGCTGAGCCGGTTGAGCCGGTCGCTGCAAGTTATTGAACTGTTGCTGTCCGTGCGGAGCAGCCGGGGTGATCGGTCGGGCCTCGGCCTGGACGATCAGGGGCGCGGGCTCGGTCTCCTGGGCCGACAGAGTCGTCGGCCACGGAGCCACTTGTAGACCGAGGGCCACAGCCGCAGCCGCAGTCAACAAGGTGCGTGAATGGGTGTTGAACGCCAGACTCATGGGTATCCGACTCCTCGCCTGCCTGAATCAGAAAGGACCGCTTTCTGCTCAAGGCTTTGATTCCGTGAGCGCTCTCGTGATAATCCACCAAAGAGTGCCTCACCGGTTTTATCGACGGTCGGTTGTTCCGATTATCAAGATCGTGAGAACCGCTACAGCGATTACGACCGCTTCCTCATGACGAACTGCTACATTCGGCAAATCAGGCAGAGTCTTCGCATCCTTCGCAATGTGACAACATCCCATGACCAGTGCCGATCCCTACTTCCCGAATGGCAAGCCAGTTCCCGTGGTGCGTGTCGAACTGGTGAGGCAGGGCCGCTGGTGGCCCCGTCTGCTGTTCGTGCTGTTCGTTTTGTCCGCGTTGCTGAATCTTGTATTGCTGGCGACCAATGCCCTGCTCAGTGGGGGAAGTGCCAGCGACACCGAAGTTTTCGTCTCGGGCGACGCGACCAGTTCCGACAAGATCGTGATCCTGGACATCTCCGGCACAATCATGCCCCCCTTCACAGCCCGCACGCTAAAGACGATCGACGCCCTGATCGCGGACGACAATGTCAAGGGAGTGCTGCTCTCGATCGACAGCCCGGGCGGGTTCGTGGCCGACAGTCATCAGATCTACGCGCGGCTGCTCAAGCTGCGGCAGAAAAAGCCGATCTTCGTGTCGATGGGCCGGATCGCGGCCAGCGGGGGGTACTACGTGGCAATGGGGGCGGGGCCGGAGGGCCAAATCTTCGCTGAGCCGACGACCTGGACCGGATCGATCGGGGTCATCATCCCCCACTACGATGTCTCGAAGCTGGCCAATGATTATGGAGTGAAGTCGGCACCGCTGGTGACTGGAGAGTTCAAGGACTCGCTGAACCCATTTCGTGAGATGACACCCGCTGAGGTCGACCTGTGGCAGGAGATCATGGCCGATGCCTTCGACCGCTTTAAGGCGGTCATCGACGAGGGACGCGGCAACCTGACCCTCGAACAAATCAAGCCGCTGGCCACCGGTCGCATCTTCACGGCCAACCAGGCTCTCGCTGTGGGGCTCATCGACCAAATTGGGTTTGAAGAGGACGCCGTTACCGCTCTTCAGGCCCACTTGAAGCTCACGTCCGCCCGAGTCGTCCGTTACCATCACCCGCCCACTCTGCTGGAGACCCTGCTCAGTTCCCAGGCCCAAGCCAAGCCGATCGACCCGCTGCAACAACTGCTCGAGGCCAGTACACCGCGAGCGATGTACTTCTGCGGCTGGCAGGCCGGACTGACCAGCCGCTGATCCCGCAGCCCCACGTACTACTTCACACGGGAGGAAGTGAGACATTCTGACGTAGCCACGTTTCGCCAGTACGTGGGCGAACTGGCTGGCATGCCCGCCCTCTGACGAGGGGCAGCTACGGCTCACTCGGGGCCGCGTAAGTTATAACAGCCCCGCGAAACCCCGTCCCCCTTCAATAAAAACCCCCGAATCGCAGGGCCTGCGAGCGGGGGACGGGGAATGCACCTGGCAGAACTCGAATCTGCGGCCTCATCCATGTCAAGGATGCGCTCTAACCAACTGAGCTACAGGTGCGGCGGGCGGTGCCGAGGCACTGCGACTGGAAACATTATGCCTCTTTTCGCGGATCGTCAAGCGCGGGACCGGAAATGGGCGGTGTCTCGGGGCGGATTCCAGGGAGCGAGGCGGAGGATCGGCAGAATCGGGCGGGGCGATGTTGTGTGAAAAACTTCCGAAGTCTCGGAAGACTACGGAAGTTGGACGGCGGGGTCATCCCAGCGGGCGTCCCCTACTCGACCCGCAGCAGCACAAACTTCAGATACCGAAACTCCGGGCAGACCAGCGGGGCGGGGTGGTCCCAGGGTTGGCCGGTAATGCTCAGGACCGTGCCTCGGCGGCGGGCTTCGGAGACGGCTTCTTCATTGATTTCCAGGAACGTCGACTCCGGGATGTGGCTGGAGCAGGAGGCCGTCGCCAACAGGCCGCCGCGTTGAGTGACCTTGGCACTGGCCGCGATCAGTTTGCGATAAGCTGCCACAGCTTGCGGCACCGACGACTCCGACGGGGCGAATGACGGCGGGTCGCAGATCACGATGTCCCACAGTTCGCGACGAGTCTGAGCGGCTGCGAGGAACTCGAACACATCTTCGGCGAATCCGGCGTGTTGTTCGGGGGCCAGCCCGTTGAGTTCCCAGTGCGACTGGGCCATCGCGATGGCCGGTTTGGCGAGGTCGACGCTGGTGACGTGCTTGGCCCCGCCGAGTCCGGCTGCGACCGAGAACCCGCCGGTGTAGGCGAACAGATTCAGCACCCGCTGGCCTTGTGACAGTTCGCGAACCAGACGGCGGTTCTCGCGCTGGTCGAGGAAGAACCCGGTCTTCTGGCCCTTCACGAGGTCAGCGGTCCACTGGATGCCGTGTTCGAGGAAGCTCGCGATGTTGTTCGGAGGCATGGCCCCGTGGAGCAGTTCCCCGGTGACACCGCGATCGCGCGACCGGAGCCACACGCCCTTCAACGACAGCACCTCGGCGAGGTAAGCTGCGATCCCGCTGGCGTTCCAGAACCCGCTCGGCCCGGCCCCATCGAGTTGCATCACGGCGTATGGGCCATAGATGTCGACGACGAGGCCGGGAACGTTGTCGCCCTCGCCGTGGAGGAGCCGGTAGCCGGTCGTGTCAGCTGTCAGCGAGCGTTTCCGCCACTGGATGGCGCGGTCAATGCGGCGGCGGGCCCAGTCGTCATTGAACGGTTTCTCATCAAGTTCGCAGGACCGGAAAGCGATGGGGCATTGCGGGTCGTAGTAACCGCGAGCGACCTCGCGGCCCTTGGTATTGTCCTGCAAGATCGCCCATGATCCAGTGGGGGCGGACGGGAGAGTTCGCAGCCCCTCGGCATACACCCACGGGTGGCCGCGCTTGACCGTCCGGACCAGATCTCGCGACATCCGCAGGATGACCGGCTCGCGCGAAGCGGAGTTCAAGAGCGAATCATCGGCCATGAGTGGGCGAGCCTTGGGGGGGAGTGGGGTGGAATGCGAGTCGCGGAGTAATCTGGCGGTACGACAGCGAGCGGCTGGACGTAAGTCCGCCGTGCTGTGCGGTGTCGAAACCGGGGGAGACTCGTTCTGCCGGTCGCGTCGCTCGGGCACGGGGGGCTGACGCCCGCCCGCTCACTGACTTCCGGTGAAGTGCGAGTCGCGGAGCGACATCGCCTACGGTTCAATGCTCGTCGCGGGTCAGTAGGAACAGAGCCTTCTTCTCACCCGGCAGCGTGAAGTCAAAACCACAACTGCGAAAGAACTCATCCGTCGAGGTGATGGCCATGACTTCAAAGACCTTGAGTCGGCGGGCCAGATCCACACAGGCCAAGGTCAGCCGTTTGCCGATCCCCTGACCCCGGTGTTCCGAGGAGACGCACAGGCTGCGGATTTCGGCGAGCTTGCGGGAGTAGACTTCGAGGGCCACGAAGCCGACGACCTCATGATCGACCAGGGCGACGAAGCCGGTGGGGATCAGGCCCTCGAGTTCGTCGACGGTGCGTGGCAGGAGACGGCCCGCGTCGACAAAGGGTTGGATGAACTCATAGATGTCATCCAGGTCGGCCATCGTGGCGGGCCGGACCTCGGCGGGGCCGGGGGGAGTCTCGGGGTTCGGCATTGGAGAAGGGGGGCGGGAGTCGGGAGTCGGGAGTCTAGAACGTGAAGTCGGGAGCGTGTTCCAGTTCGCCCACGTGCTGGCGAACGTGGCTACGACGCATCGTCGTCTGAGGTGTCTTCGCTCTCCCCTTTTCCAGAGGACGGGCGTTTGGCCTTCGGCTGGGGAACCTTGCGAAAGACGGCCACGACATCCTCGATCGGCACGACGAACAGCACGTTCCCCGGCTCCAGATCGACGGGAATGGCACTCTTGGGATTGAACAGCACCTTGTCGTACTTGCGGACCGGGAAGTCCTCCTTGTTCTCGACTTCCAGGCTGATCTCCACCACGCGACCGGTGATCGTGGGGATCTCCGTGCTGTCGGGGAGGACAATCCCCCCCTTGGTCTTCTGGCGACTTTCGTCCTTGCGAATCAGGATGCGAGGGCCCAGAGGCTCAACGGAATCGGTCACGACACACTCCCCGATCAGGGGCCAGAGCCAGGGGCACCGCTGGCCAGAACCGAACGCACAGCCACACAGCGAACTTCTTCGATTATAGGCAGCCGAATTCGGCGGTGTCATCGTCTGAACCCTGCCAAACTGCGATTTCGAGGATCGCAATCGACCGAGCGGATGATTCCGGCTGGGGAAAGAAGCCTACTTCATCAGGATGACGAGGATATCGTCCTCTCGGGAACGGCGATGACGCCGATCCAGGACGAGCGGTCGAAAGGGGTCGAAGTGCTTCACCATCGAAATGTCGGAGACATCTTCAATGACATACATGCCTCCCCGCTTGAGCTTTGGCCAGAGGTAGCACAGCGACAACAACTGGTCTTCGAGCCGATGCGAGCCATCGTCGATGATGAGATCGAGCGATTCGTCGCTCCAGCGGGATTCGATCGCGGCTCGGTCGGTTTGATTGGCGATCACGAGTTCACAGCCCGGCACCTCGGCGACTGACGAGTTGATGTCCATCCCGAAAATGCGAGCCTGCGGAAACCAGGCTTTCCACATCCGCATGGAATTCCCCTTGTAGACGCCGATCTCCAGCATCGTCATCGGTCGCCGCCGCAGCCGCTCGAACAGTTGTTCGTAGACCTCCAGATAGGAGTGGTCGGTTCCCTTGTCCGTGTCCATCCGCTGGCCGAGTTGCGTCAGCGACTCGGTACTGCCGGGGCGGAATTGCGATTCCAGGACATGCACAAATCCATCGATCAGGTCTTTGTGCGGTCCGACAAAATGCACGATCTGTTTCTGGAGCGCGGCGTCCTGGAACTGTGGGGCCAGCCAGTTGAAGTCGCTGGGCAACCAGTCAATGGTTTCTCGCTGCCGGACGCGCTGGTTGAGAAAATGCTGCTCATTATTGAAGAACTGCTGCGACACATCCTGGGGATAGGATCCCGTTAGAAAGGGAGCGATCCGCCGGGCGGCTGTCCGGGGAATCAGCAGCATTCCGGCATTGAAATAGGGCCCGACGACAGCCGTCTCGTGCAGAATCCGATCACACCAAGCGGCCAGGGTGTCTCCCTCCGGCATACCCATGTCCACGACAGCCCGGATGCGATCCCCCGTCATCGCGAACAGATCCGGACAAGACGGCATCACCAGTTGATCGGCATCGAGCAACAGCAGCTTGGTATAGCGGTCCTGATGGGCGAACTCGCGGATCGCTTCCAAATGAAACCAACTGGCCCCCGACGGGTACTTGTGGCTGTGTGGGAACTTTCGATGCTCGATGAACTCCGCACCGCAGCGCGTGGCGTACGCCTGCATGTATGGCACGGTCTGGCGCGCGTAGGGGATATCCCCGAAATTGAACGTCGCAATCAGATTCATTGCATCTCTCCGCCCCAGGATCAGCCCACTGAACAGTGGACCTACTTCATCAGGATCACCAGGACATCGTCCTCTCGGGATCGGCAATGTCGCCGGTCCAGAACGAGCGGGCGAAAGGGGGCGAAGTGCTTCACCATCGAAATGTCGGAGAGATCCTCAATGACATACAGGCCTCCCCGCTTCAGCTTCGGCCACAGGTAGC
>JAYTFV010000351.1:0-6160 GCA_043734065.1 Planctomycetota bacterium | reverse complement strand
GGGATACGCTGATGGCCGACCCGTCCTTCGCCGATGGGTTGAAAAAGGCCGGTGAATTCGCGGCCACCATGAGTGGCGGGAGTGCCCGCTACTTCATGTGGTCGGTCGAGCGGATGGGGGTCGTGCTGGGCATGGATAAGTTCGGGGAGACGGAGTGGTTCACGAAGGGAGCGACCGCTCTCCTGGCCACGCAGGAAATGGATGGTTCGTGGAAGAACCCCAGCGAGACCTGGGGCTCGCTGGCCGACACTTCGTTCGCGATCCTGTTCCTGCGCAAGGCGAACCTTGGCAGCGATATTTCCCGTCTATTGTCGGGCGAGCCCGCGGATCGGTTTCAGATTGTGTCTCAAGACGAGCGGCCGCGATTCAAGACCTTCGAGGACGCCCTGAAGGCCGCGAAGGAGGGAGACCGCATTCGCGTCGATGGCACCGGGCCGTTCGTATTGCCGCACCTCGAAATCGACCGTGATTTGACGATCGAAGCCGGTTTCGGATACCAGCCGGTCTTCCGTTATGATGTCGGATATGACAAGGACGGTCGCCGGTCGCGACCGCAGGACAATGCCGAGACGCGCCACATGCTGCGCGTCAACAAGGGGACGCTGACCCTCGAAGGAGTGGAACTCCAGATGGACCCGCCTGAACTGGGGGCTGGCGTCCCGTGGGCCGCAGTGATCGTCAATGGGGGCACGCTGCGGTTACTCAACTGCTCGATCTCCGAGGGCAACAAGCAGGGGATGGCCGCCGTCCGGATCACGGCTCCGGGAACCACGGTCCTGCATAATTGCCAACTGGTCGGAGGCCGGGCGGCGCTGGAGATCGTGACCGCTGGCGAGCAGAACATCACACTCCACAACTGCATTCTGTTCAGCAAAAACGCCATCATAGCAGTGGACGGCCCCAGTGCTGCGGGGGCCAAGTGTACCGTGAACATCAGTCGTGGGGCCGTGCAGGCCAGCGAGATCTTCGTCTGCAAAGGGCTGACCAGCGAGCTGAACATCACCAGCCAAGGGGTCGCCTTCCAGGGAGACTCCATGGGGCAGAACATGCTGACCGCGGCGACTGGGCACAAGGGGATGAGTTGGACCGGCAGCGACAATATCTACGATGTCAAACGCTGGGTCGGCAATGCCGGTAAGCCCAACGCGACGATCAAGGACGCCAAGACCTGGAACACTTTCTGGGGTGGAAGCGATGCCAACAGCTCGAATCGCACGATTCCCTTTGCCGGGCGTCGCCCGATGGGGGGCTTCAATCACACGGTCAAGGGTGAGGACTTCGAATTCGCGGTCAAGGACACGATCTACGCCTCTCGTCGCAAGTCGGGAATTGATCCGCTGCTGGTCGGACCGGGCGCGGCGTTTATCCGCTACCGAGAGAGTTTCGACTACCGGACCTGGGTCGCCGGTGAGAACCCCTCGACCGCTCCTGCCAAGTGAAGTAGCATCTCACGCCAGACCTGCCGCCGCCGGGTTTTGCCCGGCGTGTTTTTTGGGAACCTCACCAAAAACTTCCGAAGTCTTCGCAGACTTCGGAAGTTTGCCACGGTTCTCGGATACGTTCCAGGTCACCCGAACGGGTTCTCTCTCTCAGGAGTGTTGCGAGTGAATCGCCAAGTCAGGCTGCTGGCCGGTGTCGCCAAATCCGGTCCGCATCTGCCCATCCTCAAGGCCGCCGGGTTCGAAATCCTCCCCAGCGATAAACAGGTCCAGGTCTTCCAACAGCACTGCCTGATCGAGGAACTTGCCGGATGCAGCGCGGTGATCGCGGGCTCGGAACCCTACACCGCCGAAGTCATCGACGCCTGTCCCGCACTCCGCGTCATCGCCCGCACCGGAGTCGGCTACGACGCCATCGACATCGCAGCCTGCGATCGGGCAGGGGTCGTCGTCGCGGTGACACCCGGAGTGAATCACCATGCCGCTGCGGAACAGGCCATCGCCCTCTTGATGGGAGTGGCGCGTGGTTTCCCCACAGCCGACCGCATGGTCCGCGAAGGCCGCTGGGGCTACGTGGCCCAGCCGCGCGTGATCGGGGCCACGATCGGGATCGTCGGGTTGGGCCGCATCGGACAAGCAGTGGCCACTCGCGCGGCGGGTCTGGGCTTGACATTGCTCGCCGTGGATCCCTTTCCACCCGAGGAGTTCGTGCAGCAATGGAATATCGAGTTGACCTCGTTGGAGGATCTGCTGGGGCGCTCCGATTATGTGTCGCTGCATTGCCCGTACTCGAAGGACTCGCACCATCTGATGGACGCCGAGAAGTTCGCCCAGATGAAACCGGGGTCAGTGTTCATCAACACCGCACGGGGCCTGTTGGTCGATGAGTCCGCACTCGCGGCGGCGATTCGCAGCGGCCACCTGCGCGGAGCGGGCCTCGACGTGTTCGAGGTCGAACCGCTGCCGCTGGAGAGCGAACTCCTGCAACTCCCCAACGTCCTGCTGGCCCCGCACCTGGCCGGGGCCGACAACGAGTCACGCGAAGGCACGCTGACCATGTCCGCCGATACGATCATTCAATTGGCCAACGGTGAATGGCCCGCCGACCGGATCGTGAACCTCAAGGGGGTCCAGGGCTGGTCCTGGTCGCGGTGAGGTCCGGGTGCATTGGCCAATTGGTGGTCACCCCAGAAAGCTTGGTCGCGGAGCGACCGAGCTAGTGCGTCTGCAAGTGGATTCCATCAGCGGGGTGCAAGTCCCTGTCAGGAGGTTGGAGTTTGATCCTGTAGCCGACCGAAACTGCGTCGTCGTGAGACGGGGTGGAGAGCATCGGAAGGCGAATGGTTGGTCCGGAACGCAAGTGAACTCGATTCGGCCTGTTGTCGCGGCGAGCCTGCTAGCTAATGGCGAAGCCGGTGTGCCACGTGGGTCACGTCGAACGTGATGGACGAGTGTGACAGCTCGGTCCGTGGTTGAACTGCATCCTGAAACACAAACTCGGGGGGATGCGGGCGGCAAAGGGTGGTTGGAGCCGGAACGATCGGACGTTGGAATCCATGAAGCAGAGAGACCTGCCGGGAACGGGACGACCCTGTTCGGCCTGGCAGGAGTCAGAGCATCCATAGTAGCGTCGAAGCCGGGTAACTCCGGGGGAGCGAAGGGATGCAGGAAGATGGAGTGCGTGTGACGCATCGAAGAAACAATCCTGATCTCAAGTGCCCCCGGCGCGACCGGGGGCTAGGCTCTCAGGTGACGAACGGGTGTCCTCCGAAATCGTCGTCCCTCGATGCGAATCGCTCACTGCGAACGACCTCCGTCGGGAGGTGCAGCACAGCCACTGGGGCTGTGCTGGCGAAACGTGCTGGCGTTCCCTGAGCCAACATGACCTTCGTCGGTTCGTCCTGTTTCAGGTGAACCATCAACTGGAGAGCCGGATGCGGGAGATCCGCCCGTCCGGTTCGGAGGGAGGGGGGACTCAACTCAATGAGTCCTCCCTACCCCTATCGTAGGCGATGTCGCTCCGCGACTCGCACTCTGCCACTTCTCAGAAAGCCCCCTCGCGTGTCGCTGCTCGTGGTGATCGAAGGCATTGACGGCTCCGGCAAGGGAACCCAGTCCGCGCGGCTCCGCGACCGGCTTCTGGCGCGGGGGCTGAAGGCCAGCTTGCTCAGCTTCCCCCGCTACGACGCGACGTTCTTCGGGCAGCGGATCGGCGACTTCCTCAACGGACGCTTCGGCCAACTGAATGAAGTCGATCCGTTCCTGGCCTCGCTGCTCTATGCGGGAGATCGGCTGGAGTCCAAGGCGGAGTTGACGAGGCTGCTGGCGACGAACGATGTCCTGGTCCTCGATCGCTACGTCCCTTCCAACATCGCGCATCAAGCGGGTAAACGCACGGGTGCCCAGCGCCGCGAACTCGCGGGTTGGATCGAGAAGATCGAGTACGATCTGTTCGGCCTGCCACGTCCCGATCTCGTCGTGTTGCTCGACATCCCGGCGAAAGACTCGCAGGAATTGATCGCCAAGAAGGATGCGCGGTCCTACACCACAGAGGCCGCCGACATCCAGGAGGCCGACACCGACTACCTCGCTCGCGTGCGGTCGGCCTATCGGGAACTCGCTGCGGAGCGACAGTGGTCGATCGTGTCGGTTGTTGACTCGCAGGGGATCCGCTCGATGGAGGACATCACCGCCGAGATCGAACAGCTCGTCGACCAAGCCGTGAAATGCCGCGCCGCCGCGTCCCCCGTGAAGAGGCCCGGATGACCAGTCGCGTGATCGTCGAGCCGGCCCCCTGCTCTGGCAGTTGGAACATGGCCGTCGATGAAGTGCTGCTCGAAGCCGCAGCTGCCGGTGACTCGTGTACCCTGCGGATCTACGAGTGGGATCAGGCGACCGTCTCGCTCGGTTACTTTCAGTCGGCCGACGACCCGTCGCTGGAGAGCCGATTTCCGCAACTGCCGAAGGTCAAGCGACTCTCCGGCGGCGGGGCGATCCTGCACCATCATGAGGTGACGTACTCGATCGCGATCGCGGACGGCCACCCGCTGGCCGTCAGCCCCGGCGTCTTGTACGAGGAGGTCCACCGCCGCGTGATCGCGATGCTCGGACGCCTGGGTGTCGAGGCCCGTCTGCGAGGCGAGACCCTCAAACTGGCCAGCGAGCCGTTCCTGTGCTTCAGTCGCGGCGATGCGCGAGACATCGTTCTCGGGCCGCGCAAGATCATTGGGAGTGCCCAGCGCCGGCGTCGCGGAGCGGTGCTGCAACACGGGGCGCTGCTGCTCGCCCGGTCCGAGTATGCTCCGGAGTTTCCCGGGCTCGCCGAGCTGTCCGGGTTCTCGGGCGAGTCGCGCGAGGTGGTCGACGCACTCCATCAATCTCTCCGCGAGCTGCTGCCGGGCGAGATCGATGACAGCGGGCTGACCACGACCGAACAGCGACACGCTGTGGAATTGGCCCGGACTCGGTATGCCGACTTGAGCGGCTCACGATAGGATGCCCACTCCCATTTCCCGACTCCCGACTCCCGACTCCCCTGCGCCTCCCTTCCGGACTCCGCTCATGAAAGTCGTCGTTACCGACTTCAGCTTCCCGAACCTCGACGTGGAGGAAGCCATCCTGCGTCCGACCGGGGCCGAGTTCGTCTCCGGACAGTGCAAGACCCGCGAACTGCTGCTGCCGTTTGTGGCGGATGCCGATGTGGTCATCACGCAGTTCGCTCCGATCACAGCCGAGGTCATTGGAGCGATGACGAAGGCCAAGGCGATCATCCGCTACGGCATCGGCGTCGATAACGTCGATCTCGCAGCGGCCAAAGCCAAGGGGATTGCCGTCGCCAATGTCCCGGACTACTGCATCGATGAGGTCGCCGACCAGACGCTGGGATTCATCCTCGGACTCACGCGGCAAGTGGTCGCCAATAGCGTCGTGCTGAAGGGCGGCAAGTGGGGGCTGGCGGCGTCCATCGACCAGATGTGCGCCCTGCGGGACCGGACCATCGGCGTCGTCGGGTTCGGACGGATTGGGCGTGAGGTCGTCGCGCGGCTGAGGGCCTTTAAGTGCCGGGTGATTGTGTTTGACCCGCTGGTTGCAGCCGCCGACATCGCAGCAGCCGGAGCGGTGGCAGGCGATCTGGCCACCGTTCTGGAGCAGACCGACATCGTCACGCTGCACTGTCCGTCGACCCCCCAGACCCGTGGCCTGATCGGTCGCGAGGCATTGAGTCGGATGCGGAAGGGGGCCTTGCTGATCAATGTCGCCCGTGGGGATCTCGTCGACCCGGTGGCGCTGATGGAGGCCCTCGACAGCGGCCACCTCGGCGGAGCGGCACTCGATGTCTTCAACCCCGAACCGATCCCCGCTGGGCACGCGATCTTGAGCCGCGACAACGTGATCCTCGCCTCGCACATCGCTTCGTGCAGCGTGCCAGCTGTTCGCAAATTGCGAGAGACCGTGGCGAAGCAGGCAGCGTTGGCTCTGCGCGGAGAGCGGATGCCGAACATCGTGAACGGATTGTGAGCAGGTTGCCGTGGGATAGGCTTCCAGCCTGTCAACTCCGGTGAATGCAAGACAGGCTGGAAGCCTATCCCACGGGCTCACTTCACCGCTTTCATCACCTGCTCGACCACGGTCTCATTCACCGATACGAACCCAAACGTGGCGGTGGCCTGGCCATCCTTGACGACAACGATGGTCACATCCGCATCGGTGTTGACGCCCCA
>JAYTFV010000350.1:0-16326 GCA_043734065.1 Planctomycetota bacterium | reverse complement strand
CCTCCACTGTCAGAGTCCTCTTCGTGTCCGTTTCCTGTTCAGACTACGAAGCACCCGATGGACGATGATTCCGATCTTCGGAAGATCAAGTTCCTGCTCATCGCCGGGGTGGTGTTCCTCTGCTCCTGCTGGTCGATGTGGACCGAATCGAAGTATCTGCTGCGCGGGGAGCGGGCCGAAGCGACCATCGACGCCATCCAGCCCCGAGAGGTGACGAGCCGACGCAGTCGAAGAACCGTCCTCGATCTCCAGATTGACTACACCGATAAATCCACAAGCAGCCCGGCCCGTGACAAGCTGCTGCGTGGCCCAGGGTGCGCTCCCTGCGGTCGCGACCCTGGGCTGTGATGTGTCACCCCTTCGGTATGCAGAGGTCAGCGTGATGAGGAGTGGTTTCTGGCTGATCGCTGATCGCTGACGGCTTCCCCTTCGGTTGCGGCTGTACCGCGCTGCGATTGTCTAATGCGATTTCAACGGCACTCACGAGGCTCACGAGGCTCGTGTGCAATGGATTCGAATTGCCAGTGTCTTGTTCACAGCACTGAGTTTGAAGACACTGGCGGTCCAAGGCGACCGCCAGTGGCACCCGACAAGCCTAGCTTCCCCCCCCCATGTCTCACCCGGCGATGACCCTCGGTTCCTCCGACCAACTGGCCTTGATGGGGCCGGTGCAGGGAATCGTCGCGGTGTGCGATTCGGTGGTGACGGTCGACTTGATTGCCGCGTCACCGGCGTTTGCATCGTGGCCTGATTCGTCGTCGATGTTGCAACTCATCTTGGGTGAGGACGCCACCGGGACGCACCAGGGGCACAATCTTCCATCGGCGGCCAGTCGGTTGTTGGAGGCTCCGTTTCGGACGAGTGTGGTGTTGTGTCGATGCTCGAATCCAATGAGCGGCTTGGCGCTAGCCACCGGTTCCCCTGACCGTCCTTCCGCAGAAGAACCGGCGACTAGCGCCATGTCGCTCACGTCGGAAACACTGTGGCGGCGGTTGATCGAGGCCGCACCGGGCGAGGTCTGGACTGGCTCGCTCCCGACCGTTCGTCCCTCGGAACGCACCGCGTGGCCCGCTCTCGCACCGACTCGGCCCCGACTTGCGTGGCTGGCCAAAGCGATTCATAAAGTCAAAGGGGTGACGCCCCGGCAGACGACGCTGCTGCGGGCGGGACTCTATCTCATGCACGACTTCCTGGACGAGAGCCACTCCCAGTCGCAATCGCTGGAGGGGGATCGCGACGCGGACTTGTGGCATGCGATCATGCACCGCCGCGAGCCGGATTACGGGAACGCCAAGTACTGGTGCCGCCGGGTGGGCCAGCATCCCATCTTCGGGGAACTGGCAGCGCGGGCGGTGCCGATCTTGACCCGCGTGGGGATCGCCGGGTTCTCGCAAACCACCTGGGACGCCGACCGGTTTGTCGATCTGTGCGAGAGGGTGGAGCGCGAAGACTTCCCGGCGAATCTCGCGGCCCGCGAGGTCCAGGGACTGGAAATGTCGCTGCATCTGGCCCATTGCTCGCGGGGACGGTGACGCTTGGAACCCGACCTCGCAGCCATCGCCGTCCTGGAACAACTGCGGCTGACCCCCGCGATTTGGGACCGCATTCCATCGAGTGATCAGCACGCGGCGGCGCTGCAGGCGGCATTGCGTCAGGAGTACCCCGCCGAGGTCGTGCGGGCCGCCCTGACCCTGGCGGCTCTTCGCACGCAGGCCCGCCCTCGCTTCACGCGCGCGGAGAGTATGTGGTTCGACCGCACCCGGCTGGAGCAGGCGACTCAAGAGGTCGTCGCCCACCACAAGGCCCAACGGTTCGCAGCTTGTGCGGGGCAGACGGTTCTCGACCTATGCTGCGGGATCGGGGCGGATGCGATCGCGATCGCCGGACATGCGAAGGTGCAGGCCGTCGACATGTCGCCCCTCGCGACGTGGTACACGCAGCGAAACGCCGAGGTCTACGGCGTCGCCTCGAACATCGAGACCCTCGTCAGCCCGGTAGAGTCCGTCGCGGTCGCAGGCCAGTTCGTCCATCTCGATCCCGACCGCCGCACACAGGGCCAGCGTCAAGTGCGGCTCGAGTTCGGTTCGCCCGCGTTGCCGTACCTGCAAGCACTCACCAAGACCGCAACTGGCGGTGCGATCAAGGTCTCCCCGGCCAGCAACTTCGGTGGCAAGTTCACCGACTGCGAGATCGAACTCGTCAGCGTGAGCGGCGAGTGCAAAGAGGCCACGATCTGGTTCGGGACGTTGCGGCAACCGGCACCGTTTCGAGCGACGATCCTGCCGCAGGCGGCCACCATCGCGGGCGACCCGTGGGAGTACCGACCTCGGCTGGCTCCGCTGGGGAAGTACCTGTTCGATCCCGATCCCGCGGTTGTGCGAGCGGGGCTGGTCGACTGTGTGGCCGAGTCGCTGGACCTGCGGCGGCTCGATGATGCGGAGGAGTACCTGACCGGGGACACGCTGGTCGATTCGCCGTTCGTGCGCGGCTTCGAGGTGCTGGCCGACCTGACCAACAACACTCGCGAGATCCGCGACCACTTCCGGACCTCACCCTTCGGTCAGGTCGAGATCAAGTGCCGCCACATGAGCATCGACGCCGACGCCATCCGACGCAAACTACCGCTGCCGGGGAACGAGCCGGGCGTGCTGCTGTTCGCCCGCGTGGCTGGCAAAGCGCGGGCGATCGTGGCCCGAAGGTGCGGTTGATGCCGAGATTGGGGGATACACTCGATCGCAATATGACTTCTCCCCCCTTCGTTTCCTACGTGATCTTCTGTTCCGCTCTTCTGTTTGGAACACAGGCACAAGAGGTTTGAACAGAAGGAAACGAAGGGAACGAAGGACACAAGCGATTCTGTCCGTAACGTCGTCCTTTGGTGGGCCTCAGTCTTCCCTCAGACCAAACACATCACGGAAACAATCATGTCTTCGATGGCAGTCATTCTTCCGGCAGCTGGCCAGAGTTCGCGATTCGTGGGCTCGGCGGGCGCGGGCGCGATCGACGGAATCGGCGGTTCGACATCCGATCATCCGGCCTCGCGCAAGAAGCCGTTCATCACGCTACGAGGGGAGCCGGTCTGGTATCGGTCGGTCGTCCCGTTTCTGCACCGCTCCGATGTGGTGCAGGTCGTCATCGCCGTCTCACCCGAGGATCTCGATTGGTTCCGGTCGCGGTTTGCATCGCAACTCTCCCACCTGCGGTCGGTGCTGGTTGTGGCCGGTGGTGCCGAGCGGGCCGATACCGTCGAGGCGGCCCTGCGCGAGATTCCGGAGAGTGTGGAACTGATCGCCGTCCACGATGCGGCCCGGCCACTCATCCGCGCGGAGACGATCGAAGCGGTGGTGCAGGCGGCGTCTCGCACCGGAGCGGCGATCCCGGCCACTCCGATCTCCAGTACAATCAAACGCGTCGATGGCTCGCAGCTCATCACCCAGACCGTCTCGCGGGCCGGACTCTGGGCCGCTCAAACGCCACAGATCATCAGGCACGACTGGCTGAAACGGGCCTTCGCCGAGCGCGGCGAGTTTCAGCCGACCGACGAGGCCCAGTTGATTGAGCGTCTCGGATTCCCGGTCGAGGTCGTCACCGGTCGGGCGTCGAACCTCAAGATCACGACGCAGGACGATTTGGACTTGGCCGAGGCATTGTTGGCTCGGGGCTGAGAGTGTCGCCTTTCGCTCCGCGAAAGAGCGTTCTTTCGCGAAGCGAAAGACGACACTGTCCGCTTACTCGTGGGGGCCGAACGTGCTATATGTTGTCCGTGTCCTCACGCCACTGTTCCCCTGCCCCTCTGACCGGAATCGGTTTTCCCATGAATGCTGAAGATCGACTGGTCCGCATCGAGTCGGCACTGATGGAGTTGCAACGGCATGTCGAGTTGTTGAACGAAGCTCTGCTGAATCAGCAGAAGGACTTCCACGGCATCCAGTCACAGGTCAAGCGAATTGAATCGCTGGCCGCCGAATGGTCGGACCCGTCGCCGTCACCGATCGATGAACGCCCGCCGCACTACTAAAGCAGCTTCGGGAGTCTCAGCCCCCCAACCCCTCTCTCTCTGGAACAGGGGAGCAGGCAGGGGTCATCACCGGGAGAGGAACCGATCGAGCGGCATCAATGGTGATGATGCTCGCCGAACAGCTCGTGCTTCTTGTCGCCGCCCGCGTAGACATAGGCAATCAGGTCGAGGATCTCCTCTCGGGTCAGCTTGCTCAGCAGACCCTGCGGCATGATCGAGGTCGGTGACTTGCGACGTTCTTCGATCTCCGAGACCTGGAGCACAGCGGGCTCGCCCTTGGAGAGCGGGTCGACGAGGACTTTGATCTCGGTCGGCGTCTCCGACACGATCATCCCCGTGACCACCTTGCCCGAATCGAGCACGAAGATGTGCGACTGGAATTTTTCGTTGATCTCCTTCGATGGTTCCAGGATCGAACGCAGCAGAAGCTCCGTGGAGAGCTTCTTTGGGTCGATCTTGGTCAGGTCCGGCCCCAGTTCGCGGCCCTCGTTGTTGAGCTTGTGACAGCCGACACAGTTGGCCACCTTGAACAGGTTCTTGCCGACCTCGAATGAGCGGCCCGCTGGCAATTTCTTCACGTCGCCGATGAGATCGTCGAACTTCCACTCGGTATTGCGACCGACCGATTTCAGCAGTTCATCACTGACCGGCAGCGGATGGGAGGTGAGATAGGCATCGGGATTGGCCTGGTACTCTTCCAGGCTGGCCACGACATACAGCGCCCCGTACATCCGCCGCCAGTGTCCGGGGTACGTGCAAACATAGGGGTACACGCCGGGCTGCTGCGGAACCTCGTAGCTCAGCGCTTGTGTCTCTCCGGGGCCCAACAGCCGACTGGCGGCCAGCACCTTGGCGGACTTGGGGACGAAGTTGCGGTCCTTGGCGTCCGCATCCCGCGCAGTGGCTTCCGCTAGCAACCCGACCTCTTCCAGTGAGCCCGGCTGCACGATCGCGAAGTTATGGGGCATGTTGTCGGTGTTGGAGATCCGGAACTCGACCGGCTTGCCCGCCTGTACAACGATCAGCTCTTTGTCGTAGATCATGCGTTCGACCACGGTGCCGATCGCAATCACGCGGACATCGAGGTTCTCTAGCCGATCCGCGATGGCCTTCGCTTGCTCGGGTGTCAGCTTGGCCGACAGCGACTTCGCCAGAGCGACCGCGTCCATCGCTGGCCCCGCTGTGCGGAACTGAGCCGGGATACCGCTGAGGTAACCGACAAGGTTGTCGACCAGTCCGGGCACTTCCTTCGCGGCCCAGTGCTGTTCCGGAATTGTCCGCAGCACGCTGATCGCCGCAGTCCGGTGGCGGTCGGCTTTCACCAGCGCGGCGAGGTCGAGGAATTTTTCCGCTTCGTGACCCGGGATCGCGGCCAGCGAGCGAATGGCCACATCATGCAGCGTCTCTCCGCCGCCGCTGACAGTGAGGTTCTTGGCAGCAATCTTCTGCTTCGGCAGGTCCGGCCCGGCCCACGCGACTTCCAGTCCATCACCGCCGCCATTGTCGAAGTAAGTCACAACAATCGGGTGCGAGCCTGCCGCCAGATCGACGGTTCCGCTCTTTTCGGTCATGCCATGTAGCCCATCGTGGTCGATCAGCAGCTTGTCATCGAGATAGAGCCGTGACCCGTCGTCTGAGGCGATGAAGAACGTGTACTTGCCGGTTTTCGGAACCTGGATCATGCCCGTGAACCGCAACGCGAACGCATCGGGCTCCAATCGCTGCGGCACGTTCATGACGATTTCCGGCACAATGCCACTGGCCTGTGGCTTGAGCTTGGCGAGCGTTTCCACGGCCACGTTCGGCGGGTTGGGATGGAAGAAGTCGACCTGAATGCCAGCTTGCAGCAGTGAGGCCCCGCCCGGTTCCGCCTGAAGATTCGGCGGCAGTTCGAACATCAACGAGCGGACAGCGCTATACAGGCCGCCTCGCAGCTTCTCATCCGCGATCAACGGCACGGCAGCGAGCAGGTCGCGGAGGCTCTCTTTGCTCTTCGAGGCCGCAAAGAACGCAGCATCTCCCGAACCATCGCCAGTGATCCAGGCCACATAGCCCAGCTGCCGAATTCCGGCAGCTGTGGCCTTCGTCGCGAGGTTCTCGATCCGTGTGTGTTCCTTCTTCAGATCAGCAGGGGTCTGCTCCCCGAGCAGTTGTCCGAGTCCACCGAGGGCGTCGGCCTGGTTGTTGGCATCGCGTTCTTCGATCAAAGCGAGGAGGACCGGCAGCGAACTCGCCTTCCGGATGTCGGCGATCCCCTTCAGCGACTCGCGAAGGGCCGCCGCCGGAGCATTCGGACGCTTGAGAATCGCCTCGTAGACCGCTTCGGTCCGGGGCAGTTTCAACAGGTCGTCGACACTGGCATTCCGCAGGGCATAGCCCTGAGCGGCCTTCGACAGTGGCTTGCCCGAAGCGACGGCGTCCTGCACCAGCTTGTCGACGTTGATCTTGCCGCGAGCATAGTTGAGGACCGTGTCGAGTTCCGGATCGGTGGGACGACCGGCCACCTCGAAGATCGCTTCCGCAGCTGCGATGCCTTCAAAGGAGACGGCGGCCTTGACGGCTTCGGCACGCACGAGGGCGGAGTTGTCGCGGGCCGCAGCGAGTAGAGTCGGCTCCCAATCGGTGAGCCGGGTGCCCCAGTGGCCGAGCGTGCGGATGGCTGCGGAGCGAACTCGTGGCTCGGCAGCTGTGAAGACCTTCTTGAGCAGGTCGAGGTTCGGCACGCGGTGTTCCTCGAACACCCAGAGGCACTCGAGAAGGGCCTGGGCATCGTCGGGCTTGGCCGGGTCGAGAGCCTGAGCCCACTGGCCAACGGCTTCGGTGACTTCCTTGGTGTCGCGACCGCTGAGTTCGAGGCGGGCCCGATAGCGATTGCTGTTTTCCTTCGTGAAGAAGGCCTGGCAGACTTCGGCGATCGGCTTGCCCTTGAGCTTGAGCGGCTTCAGGAGTGGCCGGTCCTTGGCGGTGACGCGGTAGATACGACCGTGGGCATGGTCACGATTTGGGTCACGCATGTTATGCTGCATGTGGCCGATGATCGCGTTGCTCCAGTCTGACACGTACAGAGCGCCGTCGCCGCCGATCTCGATGTCGGTCGGGCGGAAGTTCGGGTCGCTGGAGACCAGAATCGGTTCGATCTCGGTGGCGGTGATCTCCGCTCCGTTGTACTTCACCTCATGCTGCAACACTCCGAGGAAGCCGATGCAATTGCAGATTAGGAAGTTGTTCTGGTTCTTCTCGGGGAAGTGGCTGCTGGAGAGGATGCCGGTGGAGGAGACGGGCCG
This sequence comes from Planctomycetota bacterium, assembly GCA_043734065.1. Classification (GTDB taxonomy): domain Bacteria; phylum Planctomycetota; class Planctomycetia; order Planctomycetales; family Planctomycetaceae; genus TH-plancto1. The sequence goes on along the minus strand of JAYTFV010000350.1, from coordinate 9,024 downwards.
CACGCGCATCTTGAACCACGGCTTGTGGCCGATTCCTTTGCCGATGTTCACGTAGCCGCCGCTGCCGCCAGTGCCGTCATTGGCGAACTGGAACCCCCACTGATCGAAGACATCGCCGTGCGGGTTCGGGCCAATCGGGAAGTGGAACTCCATTTCGAACGTACGCGGGTTGAACCGATGGACGCCACTCTCGCCCGAACGAAACGTATGCGTCGGAGTCTCCATCGCCGCCACGTTAAAGATGCCGCGCGACCAGTAGAGCCAGCCGTCCGGCCCGACCAGCATGGCATTCGCCGAGTGATGCGAGTCCGCGCTCGATACGCCTTGCAGCATGCGAATCTTCACGTCGGCTTTGTCGTCGCCATCGGTGTCTTTCAGGAACCAGATCTCCGGCAACGCGGCGACGAGCATGCCGCCGCCCCAGAATTCAAAACCGGTCACGCTGTTGAGTTCATCCGCGAAGACCACGCAGCGATCCGCCACGCCGTCCCCGTTGTCGTCCGGCAAGCAGACGATTCGATCGCGGCGAGGCTCCACCGGATTCCAGTGCGGGTAAGACGGCCAGACCGACGCGAACACCCGGCCATCGGTATCCACCGCCATCTGCACGGGGTTCACCATCTCGGGGAACATCTCCTCCGACGCAAACAGATTCACCTGCATCCCCTCGGCGATCTGCATCTTGTCGATGCCTGCCTTGCCGCTCAGGTACAGATGCTTGCCCCCCTCCAGCTTACCGGGGATGTTCGTTTTGACTTCGAGTTCCGGCGGCAGATTGCCATCCGAAACCACCAGATCTTTTCCACGAGCAACCGCCCAGACCCGTTCGTCCCGGTTGGCCGTCTTGATGTCGAAGATCTCCATCTCGCGCATCATCACGTCGGCATTCGATTGCCCAAACCACGCCAGCTTGGAGCGTCCGCCAAACACGTTGTAACCGTCAACCACACGGTAGCGGCTAAACCAGTGGTAGTTCTTGTCGAGGATCGCCTGCCGCAGCCGCTCGATCTCCTTCTCGTCCTTCTGGATCTTCTCAACCCCGAACAGCTCCTGCATGATCACATTCGCCACCGCCCGATCGCCATGATCGAGCAGATGAATCCCGTTCATCGTGAGTGGCTTGGCAGCAGCGGCATACAGCTTCTGCGTCGGCGTGAAGAGGTCGACAAACAGGACGTTCTTCGCGGTGCAGACTTCCTGCATCGCCTGTGTATAGAGAGCCAGCTTCTCGTTATTGGCGGTCCCATCGGGCAGGTTCGGGTTCTTGAGGTTCTCGTGCGCGATCGGCGAGAAGAACACCAGTCGGGGCGGTGCTTTCCCATCGTACTTCTGCTTGAGCATCCCGTCGATCGTCTCGGCCAGATCCTTGCGGAAACCATCCAAGGCCGGTGCCCCGCGCAGGGCTTCGTTGTAGCCGAAGAAGCAGAACACCACGTTCGCCTGGGTCTTCGCCAGCCACTCATCCGGGCTGCCGAAATTCTCCTCGCGCTGCCGCAGCTTCAACTCGTCGCCCGAGAATCCGAGGTTGCGAAACGTCAGATCCAGCTCCGGATAGAGCGAGTAGATGTCCGTCTCCAGCCACGCCGAGTGCTGCATCCGGTCAGCTGTCGTGTTGCCGATGTAGGAGATGTGATCTCCCTTTTGCAGTTTGAGCGCGGGCTCGGCCGCCTGAGCTGAGTTCTGCGTGAGACTCGCCAGAGTCAACAGCAGGACGGAAACCCGAATCATTTGTCGATGCATCATCATCGGTGATCTTTCTGCATTCCGTGGCGAGGGCCATCTGAGTGGTCCGGAACAAATCCCAGACTGGAAACTGTTTTATAACCGATCTCGCCGGAGGAGCAATTGACACATCATGCGATCTGCATGTGAGTGTGAACATCCCAGTGCGGCCTTGTGCCGCAACCCAGGGGGCAGACTGTCCGCAAGCAGCAATCCACAATCAGCCAGAAAACGCGAACCGGCGGGCGGAGGGCGTCTCGCACTCCCTCTGCCAGACTCCTCTGCAACTTCTCTCGGCAGCCCGCCCTCTATTCGCTACAAATCTCCCTCTGGCCGGAAGCGGCGACCGGGAAGGTCTCCGGTGCGTTCCCGCCTCTTCGTCTCGACCGCATGGACAGCTGACTCATGGCACTTCGCGTTTACAACACTCTGACCCGCACGAAGGAAGACTTTCAGACCGTTGAGCCGGGGAAGGTCAGTATGTACCTGTGCGGGCCGACGGTCTACAAGCCCGCGCACATCGGGCACATGGTCGGGCCGGTGATCTTTGACACGATCAAGAAGTACCTGACCTACGCCGGGTACGGGGTCAAGTTCGTCATCAACATCACCGATGTCGATGACAAGTTGATCGTGAAGGCTGCGGAGAAGGGGATGACGGTCAAGTATCTCGCCGAGCAGATGACCGCTGACTACTTCGACAACCTGAAGCTGATGGGGGTCGACAGCATCGACTGCTTCCCGTACGCGACCGACCACATCGCCGACATGTTGGAGATGATTCAGAAGCTGATCGAGAAGGGGCACGCCTACCCGCTGAATGGGGACGTGTACTTCGCGGTCGAGACCGATCACGACTACGGCAAGCTCTCCAACCGCAGCATCTCGCAGATGCTGGCGGGGACGCGGGTCGAGGCCAACGACACCAAGCGGAACCCTGCCGACTTCGCGTTGTGGAAGTCCTCCAAGCCCGGCGAACCGGCCTGGGACAGCCCGTGGGGACCGGGTCGTCTGGGGTGGCACATCGAGTGTTCGGCGATGAGTGCCAAGATCCTCGGCGAGTCGATCGACATCCATGGCGGCGGGCTCGACCTGATGTTCCCGCATCATGAGAACGAACTCGCCCAGTCGGAGTCGTGCAGCGGCAAGCCGTTCGCGAGATACTGGCTGCACAACGGCCTGATGCAGTCGGGGAAGGGAACCGGCAAGGTCGGCGGAGCCCACTCCAAGCACGGCGACGCCCCGGCTGCCGAAGACGCCGCTGCCGCTCAGATCGCGGGCAAGCTGGCCGGGTCTGCCGGGGCTGAGTCGGTGAAGACCGCCGTCTTCGCCCACCACCCGCCCGAGGTCGTGCGGTTCTTCCTGCTCTCGACCCACTATCGGAGTCCGATCGATTTTTCGATGGAGAATATCTCGGCCACGGAAAAAAGCCTGGAAGGGTTCTACCGGCTGTTCGAGTTGGTCGAGCGGATCACCGGGTTAAGCTTCTTCGGTCTGGAGGCACCAACAACTCAGGGGACCGCGACGAGCCTCGCAGGTCTGCCAGCCGAATTCGCGGCATCGCTCCAAGAACAGCGAACGAAGTTCCTCGAAGCGATGGACGATGACTTCAGCACCGGCGGCGCGACAGCGTGCCTGTTCGAGATTCGCCGGATTCTGAACGGGTTCATCAATGAGCGCAAGCTGGAGACCGGCGGGACCGACGCGGACAAGGCCGCCCTGCGCAGCGGCCTGGCGCTACTCAAGGAACTGACGAACATCCTCGGCGTCCTCCGCACCGCCCCCGCGAAGAAGGGAGCGGGCGATGACAGCCTGGCCGACGGTCTGATGTCCCTGATTCTCGACATCCGCGCGGATGCCCGGACTCACAAGAACTGGCCCGTGGCGGATAAGATCAGGAACGCCTTGAAGGCCCTCAACATTGTCGTGGAGGACTCACCGACCGGGGCGCGGTGGATGCGTGGGTGATTGAGCCAGAAGCGTCAGCGCCCGAAGACTTCCGTTCTACACCACCGAGGTCAACCAACTGGCCATGTTGTAGTAAATCACCACTCCCAGCATGTCGCTGAGTGACGCGATCAGCGGGTTGGACATCAGGGCGGGGTCGACGCCGACGCGGTTCAGGCTCAAGGGCAGCATCGCGCCGAAGAAGGTGCCGAAGGCCACGACGAAGAACACCGTCAGTCCCACGGTCGTCGCATGCTCGGTGCGGGAGACGAGCATCCAGGCCATCGCGAACGCGATCGTGGCCAGCGTGAAACCCAGCAGCATGCCGATGCGGACCTCGCGACCGGCAATGCGGCGGGCCTGGCCTTTCGTTTCATTCTGCGAGATGGCCCGCACGACGAGGGTGGCCGACTGTGACCCGGCGTTGCCTCCGCTGGCCAGGACCAGCGGCAGGAACAGCACCATCCAGGTCGCCTCACCCGGCTCGAAGAAGTTCAGCACGTGAGCTGTGGCGGACGAGGCCCCGAGCAGGATCACCAGCCAGATGCCGCGTTTCCAGGCCAGCGTCAGGATCGGCGTGTCGAGGTAGCCGTCTTCGAGCGGGGCCACAGCCGCCTGACGATAGGCATCCTGCTCGGCCTCTTCATTCTGAACTTCGGCGGCATCGTCATAAGTAATGATGCCGACCAGCTTGTCGTCCTTGTCAACGACCGGCATGGCGATGAAGCCGTGGCGGATCAGTTCGTTGGCCACGAACTCGCGATTGTCATCGACGTGTACCGAGATCACGTCCCGCAGCATGATGTCGGCCAGCCGGGTGTTCGGCTTGGCCATGATGAGCTTGCGCAGAGACAGGAACCCGAGTAAGTGCCGCTGCTCGTCGACAATATAGACATAGTAAATTGTCTCGCGGCTGGGGGCCTGGGAGCGGATGCGTTCGAGGGCCTCGGCCACGGTGATGTCGGCGGGGAGCGAGGCGTAGTCGGTGGTCAGCAGCGACCCCGCACTCTTCTCGGGGTACTCCAATAGCTTCAGGATATCGACCCGCTCCGCATGCGCGATCAGCGGCATCAGCTTCTCGACGAGCTCCGGCTGCATCTCGCTGATGAGGTCGACGCGGTCGTCGTGGGCCATCTCCTCAATGATGCGGGAGAGGGCCTGATGCGGGATGGTTTTGACCAGTTCGACCTGAAAGTCGAGCGGGAAGTATTCGAAGATTTCGGCCTGGCGGGTCGGCGGTGCATGGGACAGCACCTCCCAGGTCTGGATCGCGTCGACCCCTTCGAGCACCTCAGCCACCACCCCGGGGTAGAGTTCACTACAGAACACCCCCACCCCGGCGTCGTCATGCTCAGCGAGCATTTCGCGCAAATCAGGCAGCAGCAGAGTGTTGAAAACGGAAGGCATGTGGGGAGCGTGTGTCGGCGACCGCCTTGGCATCTGGACAACAGGGGCCGAACTGGCAATCCGGGAAGGCGGCATGTTACCGACCGGGCGGTCATTCGTCCCCGCTGTGGAGACGGAAAATTCGAGGTCGGCGGTTGGCGGTAGGCCAGTGAGTGACCACTCACAGCGCGACTGGCTGATGGGTGTGCGTCCCAATCGTCGCTGAGAGTTCACCACGGAGTGACGAGCAGAGGCCCGGCGACTGGCTTCGGGCACTCGGTGGCCCGTCAATCCCTTTCACTGATCCCGCGCTCAGTCGGCGAACCCACCGAGTCTTCGCCCTGAAAGGGCAGCCACAAATCAGCCCAGGGCAGAGCGGCACGACGCCAGTCGTTCCGCGCCGCCCTGGGTTGCGAGTTCTCACGTAGGCCCCAAGCCCTGAAAGGGCGCAACATTATCCGGCCCGAGATTGTGCCGCCCTTTCAGGGCTTGAAACGAGATGGGGACTCTTTCCTCAGGGCGGCGTTCCACGACGTTCGTCGTGTCACTCTGCCCTGGGCTGATCTGTGGCTGCCCCTTCGGGGCGCAGAGTCGGTTCGACGAAGTTCGACCGTTCTCACCTTCGTTCAAGCTGTCAACGGCTGGCATTCTCCGAGCCTGGGTTGTGCGTCACAGTCTCGCCTCCGGCTGACCGACGTTGGAGGGGCACACCAGGGCACCAATGGCTGACGGCTGGCCCGCAAGTATGTTACATTGAGCCTCATCAAGTCCGGCGGGGGAAGTCCACCGCGTGGTCATTCGTTCGGGGTGCGCGCTCGCGCGTCGGTTTGAGTGGAGTCAGTCCATGCCGGTCAAAGTCCGCTGCGGCGGTTGCGAACAGGTCTTGAACGTCCCGGACAAGGCACGGGGCAAGACGATCGCCTGTCCCAAGTGCGGTGAGAAGATCAAAGTCCCGGCCGGGGATGATGCGCCGCCTGCCCAGTCCGGCCCCTCCAAGGCCGTGAAGCCCAAGACCAAGCCCTCGAAGAAAGACGGCGAATTCCTGGGCGGCCTGGACGACTACGGGATCGAGGATCAGGAAGACCAGATCTGCCCGTTTTGCGCCAAGCCGATCGAAGAAGACGACGAGATTTGCCCCAGTTGTGGCAAGGATCTGGCCACGGGGGTGATGGACAAGACGCAGAAGAAGAAGCGGTCGAAGGAAGGGAAGTCGTCAGCCTCGTTCTACAAGAACGTGTTTGGCCAGTCGTGGGAGTTCATGCGGGAGAACAAGGGTCTGGCCCTGCGGACGGGCGGGATCCTGACATTCTTCCTGATTTTGTTCTCGGCCTGCTTGTTCATGGTGTTGTACTGCGAAAAGCTGCCGCCGAAGTACTTCTGGGTGGCGATGACGATCCTGACGGGGGTGGGTGGACCGGGCTGGTTCTGGTTCCTGACTCGCGCCCTGGTGTCGATCGATCTGTATGGAGAGAAGCTGGATGCGGACCGGATTCACTACGACTTCTTCACGAACGTGGCCCTCGGTCTGGCCATTTTCATGTGGCCGTGCGTGGTCAATTTACCCTGGCTGCTCCCGACGGTGTTGACGGTTTATGTCTACGCGGCCGCTGAATTAGAGTCTCAATATCCCACGCCGCCCGAGGTGAAGGTCGACCCCAATGATGCTGCAAAGCCGCAGCCCGCGGGAAAAGTCGAGGAGGTCAAACCATCCCGACCATCAGTCTTCTCAATGGTCTCCACGCCGGCCTACATCGGCATCGGATTGGGGATCATGTTCCTCCCGTTGATCGCGTTCCCGTTGGCCACGGTCCACATGGTCGCCAAGCATCAGCATAAGGCGTGGATCGGCTGGGATCTCATCAAGCTGATCTTCAAGAATATCGGACCACTCGCTGTCTATCATTCCGGATCCCTGGCAACAGGTGTGGTCTTTGGAGGCATCGCATTTGCGGTCCATCGACTATTGGGCAACCCCTTTGACCTCTTTGACAACGAGAAACTTCTGGGCTGGACCGGTTCCGCTGTGACCTGGGGCTGGGGACTGATCGACAGTCAAAAGCTGGAGCCGGGCTCGTTCATGTTCGTCCTGATGCAGATGCCGCTGATGTTTCTGTTGGTCGCTCTGATCGTGGCTCCATTCATGATCGCTCTCGGATTCCCGCTGCTGTATCTGATGAAGGTCAACGCCCTGATTGGGAGGCACTTCTCGCATTCGCTGGACCTGGATCAGCGGATCTTCCCGTTCACTGCGGCGGGATTCTGGGTACGGTTCCTGGCGTTCTGGGTCGACATCCTGATGTTCCCGCTGGCTCCACTGCTGGTCACTCGTGACATTCGCTTCGTCATCGGGGGGTTGGTGATGTACGGGATCCTGACCCTCGCCGCGGTTTATGTGTTTGCGATGCAAACCATGCCTATCGAAAGTGTGTATGTTCTGGCACCGATCACCATCCTGTACATGAACTGGATGTATTTCTCCATCTCCCAATCGGGGACCATTCGGGCGACGCTGGGCATGGAAGCCTTCGGCTTGATCGCCATGCCGGATATCCCGAATCCCAAGCAGAAGGACTTGGACAAGGTGTTCACCGTGAAGCAGGCCAGCTTCCGCTGGGTGTGCGTCCTGTTCTGTTCCTATCTCTCGGCGGGACTCGGCTTTCTCGTGTGTGCATTCCATCCGGACAAAAAGGCGCTGCACGACTTGGCCAGCAAGACCAAGGTCGTCTTCGAGGGGGACAAGTAGCACTCGCCTTCCGCTCCTGGGCCGGGAGTGTCGCCTTGATCGCCCCGTTCTCCTCAAACCGCCCCTGTCGCCTCTGGTGTTACTCGCATGTCTGAACCGCTGTCGATCGCGCCGATTGAAGATATCACCGTCCTGATCTTCGGGGCCTCGGGAGACCTCACGTCTCGCAAGCTCATCCCGGCACTGTACCGGCTCCACAAGGACGGCTTCTTATCGAATCGGTCGCTCGTAATCGGAGTCGCTCGTCGACCGAAAACCGATGAGTCGTTCCGGGCCGAACTCCTGGCTGCGGCCAGTGACTACGCCCGCGATGGGATGGACCTCGCGAGTTGGAACAACTTCGCCGGACGACTGCATTATGTGCAGGCCGACCTCGCCTCGTCCGACGACTTCCACCAACTCCGAAGGCAGGTCGAATCGCTGGAGCAGGCCAGCGGCCTCAGTGGTAAGCGGCTCGTCTACCTCTCCACCGCGCCGGAACTGTTTCTGCCCTCCATCGAGTCCCTCGCCGCAGCCGAGATGATCCCCCCCCCAGAACATCGCGACCGGCTGCGGGTGATTATCGAGAAGCCGTACGGGCACGACCTCGATTCGGCCCGCGAGCTGAGTGCGTCGCTGGGGCGACTGCTCCACGAAGACCAGATCTACCGCATCGACCACTATCTCGGAAAGGAGACGGTTCAGAACCTGCTGCTGTTCCGGTTCGGGAACGCAATCTTCGAGCCGCTCTTCAACCGCAACCACGTCGACCATATCCAGATCACCGTGAGCGAAACCCAAGGCATTGAAGGCGGTCGCGGCGGGTACTACGACAAGGCGGGGGCCTTGCGCGACGTACTCCAGAACCACGTCCTTCAATTGCTGTGCCTCGTCGCGATGGAGCCGCCCGCCAGCTTCGAGGCCGACTACATCCGCAACGAGAAACTCAAAGTCCTCCAGTCGCTTTCCCCCGGTCGACCCGGTGCCGTTGAAGAGTGGGCCATCGCAGGTCAATACGCATCTGCCGCGATCAAAGGCAAGCGGGTCAAGGCGTACCTGGACGAGGAACGGATCGAGCCCGATTCTCGTCGTGAGACGTTCGCCGCCCTGCAAGTGCGGATCGACAACTGGCGCTGGGCGGGCGTGCCGTTTTACCTGCGGACCGGCAAGCGGCTCCCGGCTCGCGTCACCGAGATCGCCATCCAGTTCAAGCTGCCGCCGCTGAACTTGTTTCACACGGTCGAATG
>JAYTFV010000349.1:0-3034 GCA_043734065.1 Planctomycetota bacterium | reverse complement strand
CCGAAGACTTATGTGGCGACGTTCCTGCTGGGGCGGCGGAGCGAGTCGGATGATGTGGACACCGAGGTCGAACTCCTGGCCGAGGCACCCGTGGTCACGACCGAGCAGTTGCGAGCGTCGATTCCGAACTTCATCGGCACCATCACCCAGCAGCCGTCGACATTCAGCGCGATCAAGATCAACGGCAAGCCCGCCTATCGTAAGGCCCGCAAGGGAAAGCCGGTCGAGGTGCCCGAGCGCGAGGTCGAGGTCCATCGCATCGTCCTTATCGAGCATGTCGGCGACGCCTTCACGCTGGAGATCGAATGCGGGACCGGCACGTACGTCCGGTCGATCGGGCGCGACATCGCAGCTGCTTGCGGGTCGGGGGCGGTGATGTCGAGCCTGTGCCGGACGCGGATCGGGGAGTTTACGGTGGAGGACGCGATCGCTCCCTTGGAGGTCCAGCGGCGCACGATCACGGAGCTGCTGCTCTGCCCGAAGCAGGCGGTCCCGGGACGCCCGCTGGTGCGGCTAACCCTCGACGAGATCCCGCGCGTGGAAAACGGGAACGAGATCCCGGCCCGCCCGGAGTTGGTGTTCGAGAGCCGCGAGGTGGTGCTGTGCGACCCGGATGGCGTGATGATCGCCTTGGGGGATTTTGATAACGCCCGCCGCACGCTGACCCCGCGCGTGGTCTTGCGACCACCCGCCAGTACGTATACGCGGTCGGTAGCGCGGTCGGAGCGGGATCCCCCGTAAGACGGCCTTTCCAGGCCGTCTCTAATGCAACTGCACTCGATGCGATCACCGATCCGCTGTGGTGGGAACATGTGCAGAGGTTGAATGAATACTTCTGGCGATCCATTCCGAGTGTTGAGATCTGCCGCCTGAGACTCCGCGCCCCCTCCGGTGTCGTTGCCGTAAGCCTTTGGTCGTTCGCTTGCCCCCGCCGATGATCCAGTTAGCATGTGGCGGTTACTCACACTCTCCACGTTCCCCAGGAGCTGGTCATTCCATGACGCGCACGGACATCTTTCGCAAGTCGGCATTCGTCGCAGCTGTCGTGGCTGCATCAATGATTCAGGGGTCGTTTGCTCGCGCCGAGAAGGTGCTGTTGCCGAACGATTCGCTGACAGCAGGGCTGCCGGGCCAGGGGGATGTTTCGACAGCGGAGATCGAGAAATGGCTGGCCGACCCGAAGAACCATGAGAAGCTGGAGGTCGAACTCCCAGCGGGTCTATCGCTCGGGCAGTCGACGATCGTCGGGCTTGACAAGAACCCGTTGACGCGAGCCAAGATCGAGCTCGGACGCCAGTTGTACTTCGACACTCGGCTCTCGTCGGACAACACCGTGAGTTGTGCGAGCTGCCACGCTCCCGATGAGGGATTCGGCAAGCACACGAAGACTGGGCTGGGGATTAAAGGTCAGTTGGGAGGCCGCAATTCGCCGGTGAGTTACAACCGGATTCTGTCGTCGTTGCAGTTCTGGGATGGCCGGGCGGAATCGCTGGAGGCTCAGGCCATCGGGCCGATTCAGAACCCGATCGAGATGGGCCACACACACGAAGCCTGCGTGATCTGCTTGCAGGGCATCCCCGGTTATGCGAAGCAGTTTAAGTCCGTCTTCGGGGCCGACACCTTCAAGATCGAACATGTCGGGCAGGCGATCGCCAGCTTCGAGCGGGTTCTCGTGACCGGCACCTCCCCGTTTGATTACGGTGAAGCCTATCGGGTGTTTGAGAAGCTCAGCGAACAAGATCTGGCCGAACTCAAGACCGATGATGCAGCCGCCTATGCCAAGTACCAAGCCGCCGCGGCCGCTGCGAAGGCTCACCCGATGAGCGACTCGGCCAAGCACGGGCGCGAGCTGTTCTTCAGCGAGCGGGTCAACTGCACAGCCTGTCACGTCGGGGCGAATTTGACTGACGAAAAATATCACAACCTGGGGATCGGGATGGATGCCAAGGAGCCCGACCTGGGCCGGTTCGTGGTCACCAAAGTCGAGGCCGACAAGGGGGCCTTCAAGACGCCGACGATCCGCAACGTCGAACACTCGGCTCCGTACATGCACGATGGGAGTCTGGCCACGCTGCTGGATGTGGTCGAGCACTACAACAAGGGGGGCACGCCGAACAAATGGCTGAGTACGAAGGTCAAACCGCTCAAGCTGACCGATGCCGAGAAGACGGACCTGGTCGAGTTCATGAAGGCGTGTAGCGGCCCATTCCCGAAGGTGCAATCCGGGCGGTTGCCCGCTGACAAGTAGTATCCCGCGCCACAACACGTCACACCGCTGTGTTTGTGGACGACACAGCGAGTTTTGACGCTGCCTCCTGTTGGGAGGCGGATGGGAGCGTACCTGCGCGGGAACCACCGGGCTAAGCTCATGTCGATCTCCTAAAATATGTTCGTGTCTTGTACGAGACTGAGATTCTGACTTTCCTGAGAACCCACCTGTTGTCCATGTCGATCAATCCGTCAGCGGAGGGACATTGATGACAACGATTCGCCACTTCTGGCAAGTTGTCCTCACCTGGCTCCGTTTTCCAGTTCTAGGAAAGCTGATCGAATACCGCACGTTCTGTCGGGCGCTGGTGGTCATGGGAGTTCTGCAACTCACCTTCCAATGGTGTGGGCTGCCGACATTCACGTGCTCCTTCCATGATGTCACGGGGTATCCCTGTCCCGGATGCGGATTGACTCGGGGTGTCTGCGCACTGGCCCAGGGGCATTGGGATCGCGCGATTCAATATCACGCATTCTCCCCCGTGGCCGCGTTGGCCATGCTGCTCTTATTGACTGGATGCGTCCTACCGGATGGAGTACAAAGTCGGTTAGTCCGCGTTGTGTCAGAGGTCGAGCGGAAGACGTGTGTGTCGCAAATCACCATGCTTCTGCTTTGGGCTTACTGGGTTTCACGGGTTTGTCGCCTGTGGATGACATGATGCGAGTCGGTCACTTCAAGAGGAGTCTCGCTATGGCAATTGTCGGTATGGTTGCAGGTCTTGTCAGCCTCGTGTGCTGGATCTTGACGGTCGTGAAGGCGTTTCAG
>JAYTFV010000348.1:0-3450 GCA_043734065.1 Planctomycetota bacterium | reverse complement strand
CAGATCCAGAAATGGTGTTCACCCCGAAAGGCCAAATGATGAAGGAGACAGGAACACTCATCAACACTGATCTTCGCTGATCCTGCTCAGGAATTAGTGCTAATCAGTGACGATTAGTGTTCCTCAATTCCGGAGTGAAAACAGATTCTGGAAATGCTCTAGATCCCGCCGTTCGCTGTCCCTGCTCCCTGGCCTGGAATCCAATCGATGCTCTCCCCACGTGCGACACTTGTTGTCGGTCTTCTCTGTTCGCTGATCTGGATGTCTCTTTCGGGATGCCAGCGGGGGACTCCCAGCTTCGCGCTGGACCCCCCGCTCGCCCACGCCGCGCTGGAGAAAGCGTTGCAGGCGTGGGTCGATGGCCAGAAGCCGAAGGATCTTCAGCCGGAGATCATCATCGGGGATGTGGACTGGAACAACGGGAAGAAGCTGGTCTCGTATGAGATCCTGATCCGGGAGGAGACCTCGGATGGGTCGAACCTGCACATCCCTGTGAAGCGGAGATTCAAGACCGGAAGCCAGGTCTCCGATTCACAAGTAGCCTACATCGTCGGCACGTCGCCCAAGGTCACGATCTTCCCGCAGTAGGGCTGGACGTAAGCGATGTCGCTCCGCGACTCGCATTTCGAAGCATCTCGCCCGTTGCGAGTTCCCACGATACAGACAGCCTTCCGTGCGACAACCTCATCACATCACTTCTCCCGAAAGAATCACTCATGCTCAAACAAGCCTTGGTCGCCGCCCTGTGGGCCCTGTCCCTCGGGGCCGCCGTCTCCGCTGAGGAGGTCGTGCCCACGGCTCGTCCGATTCCGCTCACCCGCGATGAGATGAAGCGGATGCTGGAGGATCTGAAGTCCCGGCCCATCCGAATTCCGCTCCCAGAACTCACCGACCAGGACCGCGAGGCCCTCGGCGAACGGGCGGAGAGCTACGAGGCCCGCCTGCGATATCACTACCTGCCTGCGGGGGAAGGCTCCGTGTTTGGCGGTCGCCCTCCCGCCACCCCGAATGCTCCGGCAGGCACACCCGCACCCGCCCGCGACTTCACGCGGAACGCCGACGAGAACATGACGCTCAGCTACGCCTTCAAGACCATGCTGTTCTGGATCGTGGCCCGCACCAACAACTGCCAATACTGCCTCGGCCACCAGGAGCAAAAACTCTCCGCAGCGGGAATGACCGAAGAGCAGATCGCCTCCCTCGACTTCGACTGGAAGCGGTTCACCCCGGCGGAGCAGGCCGCGTTCGCCTATGCCCGAAAGATCACCTACTCCCCGCATCAACTCACCGCTGCCGACATTGAGGCTCTGCGTCCGCACTACACCGACGCCCAGATCCTGGAGATGACTCTCTCCACGGCGGGCAACAACGCCATCAACCGCTGGAAGGAGGGGGCGGGCATCCCCCAATCGAAGTCGGGTGAGAGCTTCTTCCGTCGCGCCGAGAATCTGCCCAAGGATCGCCCCGTGCCCAACGAGTCGTTCCTGACCCCCACAGCTTCCGACTTCACCAAGTCGCTGTCGCAGGTGGTCCCCGTCTCGCACGATGCCGTCGGGCAACCGTCGCAGACAGCGATCAGCAGTCGACCGGCGTTGGAGTCTCGAGCTTTGGTCGAAGCCGCACTGCAAGCCGCTCGCACCCGCCAGTCCCGACTGCCGCTGCAATCCGAGGAGGCTGTTCGCAAGGTGTGGGCAGCGGACATCCCCGAGGGACCGGTCCCGAACTGGATGCGGCTCATGGCGACCTTCCCCAACGAGGGTCGCGGTCGGCTCAACAGCCTGCAAGCCATGACCACCGAACGCGGCGAACTGTCACTGCTGGTGAAGGCTCAAGTCAGTTGGATCATCGCCCGTCAGGATCGCGCGTGGTACGCCGCCGGAGGAGCGATGGCCCAGTTGCGGAACCTCGGACAGACGGATGAGCAGGTATTTGCCCTCGATGGCGACTGGCACGAGTTCACCGCCGAGGAGCGCGCTCTATTCCGCTTCGCCCGCCACCTGGCCATGTCCCCGATCGCGCTGACGGATGCAGACGTGGCCGAGGCACTGAAACTGGCTGGCCCCCGCAAGGTCGTGCAACTCGTGAACTTCACCACGAGCCGGGCCTACTTTGACCGCGTCACCGAAGCCGCTGGTTTGCCACTGGAGTAGTCGGCAGGCCGTGGTCGAGCACCGCGTGGCACAGCCGCAATCGAAAGGGATGTCGTCAGTCGTCAGCGATCCGCCTGAGGGCACTTCCGACCAGCCCGACGGCGAATGCGGTTGAAGAAGACCTCCAGGGAGTGACCTCTCATCCTGGAGGGATGCCAGACAGACTTCGCCTCGCGGGCTTTTCGGCGGGAGGGCGACGCTCCTGCGGAGCCTCGCGTTGGGGTGGACATCGGCTGGCCAGAGCGGCTCGGCAGGAGCCTCGCCCTCCCGAACCGCCAACCAGGACAAACCGATCCTCTGCCATCCCTCCAGGATGGGGATTCTGGTGAGGACTCCGCATCCGGTGGTGTCACTGCGCTCAACCACCGGCTCAATTCTGTGACCCCGACCGGGGTTGAGCATGTGGAGACTGTGTGCGAGTGGTCCTACGGCTTCGCCACCACCGACTTCACGCACCGGAACCCGACGGCATCGTCCTTCCCATCACGGGCAAACTTCTGTCGCGAGGCACTGGTCAACTTCGGATGCGAGTCCTTCCATGACCCGCCGCGCATGACGACCGCACTCACCGCATCGGCCTTCGTCCCCTCCCGATAGTCGGGCGTCCACGGGTCGCTGCACATCTCCCACAGATACCCGTGCATGTCGTATAACCCCCACGGATTCGGAGCCAAAGCCCCAATCGGAGGATCGTTGCCCGCTGCGTTGCCATGGTGCCAGCCGTACTTGTCGAGGAATGTCGCCTTGGCGTCGGTATCCCCGTCGGCCTGGGCCTTGTTTCCGAAGCTGTAGTGAGTGCTGGTGCCTGCGCGGCAGCAGTACTCCCATTCGATCTCGGTGGGGAGGCGGATCTCTTCGTTCTCGGCGATCAGCTTCCGATCCTGGAGCAACTTCGTCACCTTGCCGCAGAACTCGGCGGCTTCGGCGGGAGTGAGCATTTCGACCGAGTTGCGTTTGCCTTTCCACTGGCTCGGGTTGACGCCCATGACCTGCTCGTAGAGGTTCTGCGGCACCTCGTACTTCGACATCAGGAAGGCGGCCGTGAGTTGCACTTCATGGACCGGCTGAGTGCTGACAGCTTCATCGGACCCCATCGAGAACGTCGCGGGGAAGGCTCCCTGCCCCGGCATGATCGCCACGAACTCGCTGACAAACAGCTCCAGCGGGTCTTTCGCCTCCTCGGCCTGGAGGCAGGCACCTGTACACAAAGTGAGTCCCAGGAGCCAGCACATCAGTCTTCGCATGAAAGTCTCTTTCGTGGTCAATGAAGTCTGTCGCCTTTCGCTCCGCGAAAGGGCGC
>JAYTFV010000347.1:0-3804 GCA_043734065.1 Planctomycetota bacterium | reverse complement strand
GACGGGCAAATGTGCCCGTCCCACAAAGGGGCCCGTCCTACGGCGACGCTTCACTCTACTGCCCGGTTCGGTTGTTGCGTCGAGTGGAACTCCTTGATGGAGCCCAAGCAGTGGTTCCTCGTACGTGATCTGCCGGTGAGGCAAACCTGAACGAGGCTGGACGATCAGATCAACCGCTGAGGTCTGCCCGATCGTAGGACGGGCCCCTTTGGCCCGTCCCCGATGCGTGTGACCCGCCAGAGCGAGTCCACATGGGCAGCCGAACCGCCCCGTCCCATTTCGCTCGCCATCGACACTCGAACATCGCTCGGGGGACGGGCAGGATTGCCCATCCTACTGATCGATAGCACGAATGGTGCCAAACGGGCGGACGGGCCAAAGGGGCCCGTCCTACGCGCCTGAACGGCAATATCTGCCGGTTCAGCGGCCTACCGCATGTCAATTGGGTCCACATCAATTGTCATTTCGACATCGGGATGGAGTTCGATCTTCGGCTGGACCTCGCGCCACAGGGCGTAGATTGGCTCCAGTGTTTCGGAGGACATCTGGAAGTGGAACCGCCACATCTTGCGGAGTCGGGTCAGTGGAGCCGGAGCCGGGCCGAGGATGCGGACGGTCAGGTTCATCTTCTGGGCAGTCTCGCGATACAAAGCGGTGATCCGCCGGGCCTCCTCGTTGACGATCTTCTCATGCAGACCGCGCAGAATGATCCGCGCCAGGTGCGTAAACGGCGGGGCCTTCAGCTCTCTCCGATGTCGCAGCTCCCCCTCCGCGAACCCCAGATAGTCGTGCTTGGCCGCTCGCTGAATCACTGGCTCCTCGGGGCAGCGGGTCTGCACGATCACTCGGCCCCCCTTCTCCCCGCGCCCGGTGCGGCCCGCGACCTGAGCGATCAGTTGAAAGGTCCGCTCGCTGGCCCGCATGTCCGGTTGGTGCAGTAACGTGTCAGCGTCGACGACCCCGACCAGCGTGACGTTCGGGAAGTCGAGTCCCTTGGCGATCATCTGCGTCCCGACCAGGATGTCGACCTCGCCATGCCGAAACTTTTCGAGGGCCTCATCGTGGCTCCCCGGCCCCTTCATCGAGTCGCTGTCCATCCGCAGGATGCGCAGGTCCTTGAACTTCGCGGCCAACTCCTGCTCCAGCCGTTGCGTCCCGGTCCCGAGGTACTTGAGTCCCGGCATCTTGCAGTTCGGGCAGACCTCCGGTGGCGGGGCCACGTAATCGCAACTGTGACACACGACCATTTTACGGTCGGCGTGCCATGTCAGCGTGAGGTCGCAATCGGCACAGCGGACCCCGGCCCCGCACTTCTGGCACCAGAGTACGGTCGAGAACCCGCGCAGGTTGAGGAACAGGATCGCCTGCCCACCCGCCTTCACGCTGGTCAGCACGCTCTGATGCAAGGCTCGCCCGATCGCCTCGCCGCGCTGGATGTGCGGGTCGTTGCGAACATCGACGATCGAGACCGGCGGCAGCGGGCGACCCTCGACCCGGCTGGGCAATGAGATGAGCAGGTCCTCCTTCCGCCGCGCTCGCAGCAGCGACTCCAGCGTCGGCGTGGCGGACCCCAGGATCAGCGGCACCCCCGCCAGTCGTGCTCGTTCGCGAGCCACCTCGCGGGCATGATAGCGCGGGGTGGAACTCTGCTTAAAAGTCGTCTCATGCTCCTCATCGATCACGATCATGCCCAGGTGTGGTGTGGGAGCAAAGATCGCGCTGCGGGCTCCGACGACCACCTGCACAGTCCCGCTGGCAATGCGTTGCCACTGGGCATGCCGCTCCGAATCGGTCAGGTGGCTATGCAGCACGGCCACCGAGTCGAACCGGCTGCGGAAGCGGCGGATGGTTTGCGGGGTCAGGGATATCTCGGGGACGAGGACGATCGCTTGCTGGCCGTAGCTGACGATCTCGCGGATCGTCTGGATGTAGACCTCGGTCTTGCCGCTGCCGGTGATGCCATGCAGCAGGACCGTCTGGTGTTCCTTTCTGCGGACCAGGTTCAAGATTTGGTTCATCGCCTTCTTTTGGTCGTCATTAAGAGCGAGGTCCGGTTGCGGATCAATCACCCCCATGTCCTCCAGTTCCCATGTCGCCATCCGCTTCTTGACCGGCACGATCAGCTGGCGGTCGCGGAGCCAGTGAATCGGAGCAGTCCCGCAATCGGCGAGCGTGGCCAGTTCGTCGACCATGATCGGCTCCTGGCGGCTGAGCAGGGCGTCGACCACCGCCTTCTGCTTCTTGCTCAGCTTGGTCGTCCCCAGCTTTTCGGAGAGCCCCTCCGCAGCGGAGTAACACACGATCTCGCGCGTGCCCGACTGCTTCTTGACCCCCGCCGGGATCACGGTCTCCAGCACCTGCCCCCAACTGGCGAGGTAGCGCTCGCCGATCCACTTCGTCAGTTGGAGCATCTGCGGCCCGATGAGCGGCTCGCGGTCGAGTATCTCCAAAATCGTCTTGAGCCGCCGCGAAGTCGGAGCCGAGTTGCCGACCTCGACGACATACCCCAGCGTCGGCACGCTCCCCCCGCCAAACGGCACCCGCACCCGCTGCCCCGGCTGAATCATCCCGCGCAGCTCTTCCGGCACCAGGTAGTGATAAATCGTCTCCAACGGCCGCGCCAGCACGACCCCCGCCGTGACCCGATCCGCGTCCGCCGCCAGTTCCCACGGCATCGGATCGGGTGCGGATTCGAAGAGGGATTTTTGCTGGGGCACGGTGAGGACAGAGTAACGACAAAGACTTCCGCAGGGCGAAGACTTCCGAAGTCTCAGAAGACTTCAAATCCGAGGACGGTCGGGGAGTGATGTTCAATCGAGCCAGTTCTCAACGCGTAAACCGGGAACTTGTTCAAAGTCACGGAGGTTCGCGGAGAGGAGTACGCTCTGGTTGACCAGCGCCATCGCGGCGATCTTGAGATCCATGGTTCCAACGCGAATCTTCGCCGACCGGAGTGCGTCGAATTGGCCTGCCGCACGATCATCAAAGAGAACGATCGTGAATTGGGAATAGAACTCAAAGAGCATCGCCAATTCCCGATAGGGTGCCACTTGGCGTTGTGCGGTACGCTCTTTCGCCAAGCAGGCCAACCAACCTCGCATTTGCTCTTCCACGGTGACGATCGTGACGGCCACCGTTTCTTCGCGGGGCAGACGATCGAGTTTCTCGCGGAGTCGGTCGCGGAGAATTCCCGAAGGGTACTTCAGCAACGTGGCATGATCGGTGTCCAACAGAATCATGCCGTGGGCTCCCGGCGAGCTTCCTCTCGCTCCGCTTCGCGGATTCTTCGCCCCTCGTCATCAATTTGTCGCATCAAGTCGCTGTCACCCGCGATTCCCACGACGCGACGCCAGTCCTTGTTCGACGCGGTGGAGCGTTGAGTTCTCAATTCTCGTTCGAGAGCGTCGATTCGCCGGGCCAGTGATTCCAACGTCGGTTCATTCATGGTCGCCCCTCCGGTCAACACAGTAAAGACTTCCGAGATCTTCCGAAACCTCGGAAGTCTGGCTATACCTCACGCGGTCCCAAGTCAGACGTAGCTGCCCCTCGCCAGAGGGCGGGCACGCATGCCAAGTCGTCCACGTTCTGGCGAAACGTGGCGACGAGAGCTGTTTCACTTCCGCCCGTGTGAAGTATAACGGCCAGTGGATCGTACGGAGAGCGTGGATCACTCGGTGGACGGCCTGATTATCTCGGCATCGAGAGCGGCACTAGATCACCCAGCGGCAGCACCGCGTTCAGGCTCCCGCTGCGGAAGCCCTCCAGGTCGAGGGTCACATAGCGGAAGCCGAGGGAGCGCAGGTG
>JAYTFV010000346.1:0-2082 GCA_043734065.1 Planctomycetota bacterium | reverse complement strand
GTCGATCAGTTGCGTTCGCTCGGCCACCCCGACGCAGAAGCCCGCCATGTCGAAATCGCCATTCGCATAGATGTCGGGCATGATGGCCGTTTCACCACCCAGCAGCGCCGCACCGCACTCGACACACCCGTCGCTGACCCCCTTCACCAGCGCGGCGATCAGGTCCGGGTTGTCCTTCCCCAGGGCCAGATAGTCCAAGAACAACAGCGGTTCGGCCCCCAGGCACAACACGTCGTTGACCGACATGGCGACCAGATCGATGCCGACGGTGTCGAACCTCCCCACCAACTGGGCGACCTTCAGCTTCGTCCCGACACCGTCAGTCCCCGAAACGAGCACCGGATCGTCGTAGCTGGCAGCCCCCGGCCGGCTGCTGTGGTTCAGTCGCATCAGTCCGGCAAACGCATCGGCCAGGGGAAGCACGCGGGGCGTGTGTGTGCGCTGCATCAGCGCCGGCAGACGCCGCATCGCTTCATCGTAGAGCTCCAGATCGACTCCGGTGGACTTGTAGGTCACATTTGACATGAAGGCTCTTCATCGCGATGGCGGATCGAGGTTGGCTCGTGCGAAACAACAGCCGCATGCGGCGGCAGGCGGGGGGATGATAACGCTGGCCCGATGGAAAGTCATTCGGCGGTCCACTTTGGCGAGTCGCAGGAGTGAACGTGCCGCGCCGGTGAATCGTCCCCTCGGTCCCGGCGACCTGCTGGCCAGCATCTATCGTGTGCTGGGAATCGATCCTCAGAGCACGATCCGCGACCGTCAAAACCGCCCGGT
The DNA here is from genome assembly GCA_043734065.1 of Planctomycetota bacterium. Taxonomy (GTDB): domain Bacteria; phylum Planctomycetota; class Planctomycetia; order Planctomycetales; family Planctomycetaceae; genus TH-plancto1. The sequence goes on along the minus strand of JAYTFV010000346.1, from coordinate 1,305 downwards.
CCCGATCCTCGAATCGGGCCAGCCGATCGCCGAGTTGTTCGAATAGGAACTGTGCGTTTCCTGCGTCCGAGAGTGGCCGACGAGACTCAACGATCTTTCTGCCTCTCTCTTTCTGTCTCCATCTTCCTGTGTCGACAAGACAGGGAGACAGAAAGAGAGAGGCAGAAAGATGAACACCGATGAAGTCTGGGAGAACTCTCGCACCGCTTGGTCAGCCTTCCGAACGGGCCTATTTCTCCGCTCCCAAAGCCCTGATCTCCGGATGATTCAGCAGGAACTTGCGGCGCTGGTCGGCGAATGATCGCAACGACATCTGCGGGCGGCCGCCTGTGGCTGCGGGACGTTGTTCGGACGAGACCGTCTGCTGAAACGCCTCGTACGAGGTCAGCTTCTTTGTGTCCGCTTTGACCTCGCCATCGATCAAGGACACGTACCGGTCGACCACGGGTTGCAGCTTGTTCCAGTCGAGCCAATCTTCGGCGATCGCGCGGACGTGCGCCAGGTACTTCGCTTTCAGCGCGGGAACAGCGAGCAACTTTCTGCGCAGCGGCTTGGAGTTGTCAGTCAGTCCGACGAGTGGATCAAGTTCGACACCGCCGCCTCCGCGCGGCCCGCCTCGCGGAGCTTCACCCGGTGGACCGTTTGGTGGACCGCTTGGTCCGCCCGGACTACGACCACCACTCGGACCGCGGCCGCCGCTCGGTGCGCCACTAGGTCCGCCTCCAAACCCGCCGAACATTCCCGGAGGACCGCCCATGCCCGGACCCATTCCCGGCTGGAATGTTTCATTCGCATCGTGGGGAATGATCTGGAACTTCCCCTTGTCGTCGCGATGGATGCAGTAGTCGCTCGCCCGAATCCAGTAGCCGTCGCTGTTGATCAGCGCGTTTTCCAGCGCGAGGAACCACAGGGCGCCATCGACATCCAGGATCGGTTCCAGCGCGGCTTCCAATTCGGCCGGCGGCGTTTCATTCAATGTCTTGCAGAGCGTGACCAGCGCTTTCCAGTCCTTGTCGCTCTCCTTGGTCTTCAACGAGTAACGCGCCTTGTACGGGGCGATCTCATCACCGAGGTACTCGAGGCCGCCGCGTCCGCCGGGGCTGCCCGGCACCTTCCAGCGGGCTCCCTTGGCATTGTCGAAGTTGTCGGTCAGAAACTCCTTGTTGAACTGCTGGGCATTCACATACAGACCCCAGCTCTCACCGTTGATTGCCAGCTTCACGAAGTTGGCCTGCGGAGCGGGAATGTAATGACGCGCGATCTCCAGATAGAGCACCGTGTGCAGGAACGTCGGGTCTTCGTGCG
>JAYTFV010000345.1:0-9908 GCA_043734065.1 Planctomycetota bacterium | reverse complement strand
GTGCGGACGATCACGCCGGTGGCGACCTCGCGGACTGTGTTCATCGGGCGGACCTCGCGCGGGCCGCAGGATGATGCGACGCAGGTGCAGAGCTTCTCTGAGTTCGAACGCAACTTCGGCGGGCTCGATGTGCTGTTGTCGCTGCCGTACGCGGTGCAGCAGTTCTTCGACCACGGGGGGACCGATGCGTTGATTGTGCGGGTGGTCCATGAAGACGGCAAATCGGCGACAGCGGATGTGAACGGGCTGCCACTCAAGGCCAGTGGGGCGGGGAAATGGGGGAACAATCTGCGGGCCCGCATCGATCATGATGTGAAGCCGGGAGCCGATGGGCAACCCCGGAACGATCTGTTCAATCTGTTTTTGCAGGACAGTGACTCCAAGATCGAGGAGTCGTTTCGAAACCTCTCGAACGATCCCAACGACTCGCGGTACTTCGAGACTGTCCTGGAGCAGCAGTCCCAACTCGTGCGGTCGAACAAAGCTCCGGATGTCGCCGCGATTCCCACTCCAGGAGCTCACCCCGCCCTCCCGGCGGATGGCAACCGCAGCAACTTCGGCGCGGAAGACCGCTACACGAAGTTCAATCCGGACGGCGAAGACGGCTCCGACATCACGGACCAGAACATCCTGGGTGTCGAACTGGACAAGACCGGCCTGTATGCGTTGGAGCGGTGGGAGAAGGAATTCAATCTGTTCGTGGTCCCGCCGCTGACGAGAACTAAGGAAGTTGGCGCGGAGGCACTGGGGACAATCAACAAATATTGTGCCGATAGACGGGCGTTGCTGCTCGTGGATGCTCCCTCGGATTGGAACTCCGTGGCGACTGCGTCCACTCAGATTGACACTTTGCGAAGCAACATCTCCATCAAGAAGAACGCGGCCATCTTTTTCCCCCGACTGAAGATGCCAGACAGCAAGCGGGAGAACCGCACAGCCGAGTTCCCGCCGTCGGGAGCTGTGGCGGGGATCTTTGCCCGGACGGATGCCACACGAGGAGTCTGGAAGTCGCCCGCCGGGATCGAAGCCACGTTCAATGGCGTGTCCGAGTTTTCGGTCAAGATGTCTGATGCTGAGAACGGTCGGCTCAATCCGTTGGGGATCAATTGCCTGCGTAACCTTCCCGGCGGGATCGGAAATGTCGTCTGGGGTTCGCGGACGCTGGACGGGTCGGATCGGCTGGCCTCGGAGTGGAAGTATCTCGCGGTGCGGCGTGTGGCGTTGTTCCTGGAGGAGAGCCTGTACCAGGGGACGCAGTGGGTGGTGTTCGAGCCGAACGATGAGCCACTGTGGTCGCAGATTCGGCTGAACATTGGGGCCTTCATGCACGGGCTGTTCCGGCTGGGGGCGTTCCAGGGGCGGTCGCCGCGCGAGGCGTACTTCGTTCGTTGCGACAAGACCACAACAACCCAGAACGACATCAATCGCGGCATCGTCAACATCGAGGTCGGGTTTGCCCCGCTGAAGCCCGCCGAGTTTGTAATCCTGAAGATCTCGCAGATCGCGGGCGAGATCGAGACGTAGTTTGAAGCGATCAGCGATCAGCGATCAGCCAGACACCAGCGACATCTCTGGCTGAATCCGGATCGCTGAAAGCTCACTGGCTTCCCTTCACCCCTCCCACTGGTGAGCAACAGCATGGCCAAATTTACAGCCAACCCGACCCGCTTCGATCCCTACAAGAACTTCAAGTTCCGCGTGAAGTGGGACGGCAAGTACGTGGCCGGGATCAGCAAGGTCACGGGACTCAAACGCAAGACCGAGGTCGTCTCGCATCGCGAGGGCGGCGACCCCAGCAGCAGCCGCAAATCGCCGGGCCGCACCGAGTACGAGGCGATCACCCTCGAACGCGGCGTGACCCACGACATCGAGTTCGAGCAGTGGGCCAACAAGGTCTGGAACTTCGGCTCGGGGCTGGGAGCAGAGGTGTCGCTGAAGGACTTCCGCAAGGATGTCATCATCGAGATGTATAACGAAGCGGGCCAACTGGCGATCGCCTACAACGTGACCCGCTGCTGGGTCTCGGAGTATCAGGCGCAGCCCGACCTCGATGCGAATGCGAATGCCGTGGCGATCCAGACGATCAAGCTGGAGAACGAAGGCTGGGAGCGGGACTACAACGTGACCGAGCCGACGGAGCAGTCATTCAAGGAACCCTCGAATTGATGTCGCCTTTCGCTCCGCGAACGAGCGTTCTTTCGCGGAGCGAAAGACGACAGTCGGCTGAACCGGCGATCCCCGTGTCCCGAGCCTGTTATGTCATGCCTGAGTGCTGCCGAACTGTTAAATCTCTGGGAGCGGGCTTATGGTCTGTCGCCGGGGCGGCGAGCGATTGAAATTGTGCGGGCGGGCTTTCCGCAATACGAGTGGACTGATATCGCCCACTGGCCGATCGGGTTTCGGGATCGACAGATCGCCCGTCTGCGAGCGATTCACTTCGGTCTGACCGTGCCGAGTGTCACGAACTGCCCCGGGTGCCATGCCGCGGTCGAGTTCTCGGTCGAACTCGATCACTGTTTTCAACTCCAGGCGACGGAGTTCGACACCCCCCTGCTCTCCGCGCTGCCTGACAACATCTTGGGCGTCCGACCGTTGACCACAGCCGATGTCCTTGAACATCTGGAATCAGCGGGGCGAGAAGAGGAGCTGGTGCGACGCTGTCTGACCTTGGTCGACGACGCGCTACTCCCGAGTGAAGATCTGAGTTCGCTGGCGGGTCGACTCGAATCCCTCGACCCGGAAGCCCGCATCGAGTTCGCTCTTCAGTGCCCGGAGTGCGGTCGGGAGTGGTCGAGTCTGTTCGACATTGTGTCGGTGTTCTGGATTGAATTGAACACCTGGGCGCGGCGGATGATGCAGGAGATCCATCAATTGGCCACGCGGTATGGTTGGTCCGAGGAGGAGATCCTCCGCATCTCGCCGTGGCGCCGTGCGATCTATCTCAGCATGACGGGGGCCCGATGATCCCGTTTCTGTCGACACAATTGGAGCGCGGGGCCGGTGCCTCGGCCCACGAAGTCCGACCGGTCGTGCCGTCGCTGTTCGAGCCGATGTTACCTGTCGCGGACACGATGACCGATGAGGGTCGTGAGTCCGTGGGACGACCGGTCTCCCTGGACCGCGTGCCCAGTGCCTCGCCGCTTGAGGGCCACGCACCAAGTCGGATCACCAATGAGACTGACTTAACCGGTCGATTCGCGAAAACAGACTCAACCCTAACCAGAGAGGGATCAGTACGGACCGGATCGGTCGATGTGCCACATCCGGAACTCTCCGTTCCTCAGCCACAGCCGATGCAGCCGCCCGTGTCCCCTCAGAGGACAAGTCCGATGGCACGCCCCGTCGATCACTTTCGGCGAAGCGATCACCCGTCTGTGCCTTCTGGCAGTGACACCGCGCCGCGACTGCATCCCGAAGTACGCCCCCGCTTCCCGGAAGCCCACGACGAATCTCAACGGGTGCAATCCCTGGCCGAGGAGATCGCGAGGCTGTCGCGACGCTTGGAGACTATCACTCCGCCGACATCCCCTGACCCAGCGATCCGGGTCGTCGCAGCCCAGATCAGTTCGTCCCCACTGGCTGGCTCCTTCGGTCGTGGGTCGAGTTCCAATCCTGCAGTCGTTGTGGACCGCCCCGGTCCGACGGGACTTGTGCCTCAACAAGCGGTGCCGCAGATCGAGTTGCCTCCGACTCCCGCGCCAGCCCCCACGGTGACTGTCTCCATCGGACGAATCGAGTTCCGGCACTCCGCGCGTCGGAGCGATCCCGCGCCCTCCCCAGCTCCCAGCTTACAGCGTGCCACGTCGCGAGTTCTCAGTCTGGACGATTACCTGCATCAGAGAGCGGCGGGTGCCCCATGAGTAACGCACTTGCGATCTCAGCGGTCACGGCCACCCTCCGGCATCTGCTGCTCCAGGCTGGAATTGGAACCGTCACCACGCTGCCCCTGGATAAAGCAGCGACGGCTCAACACAACGATCATGTGAATCTGCTGCTTTACCAAATCGTGCCGAATGCGGCTTGGCGAAACCAGCCCATGCCGGGACGCATTCGACCGGGGGAACAGGGGTATCCGCCGCTGGCCTTGAATCTGCAATTCCTGCTGACGGCCTATGGAGATGACGGGCCATCGCTTCTGGATCACCGGCTGCTGGGGCGGGCGATGCTGGCTTTCCATGACCATCCCGTGCTGGATCCGACCGATATTCAGAATGCGTCGACAGACCTGCGCGACCCGTTTCTCGGAACACTCCCGGACCTGAACCAGCAGATCGAGCGGGTCAAGCTGACGTTTCAGGTCATGAACATGGAGGAGCTGTCGAAGCTCTGGTCGACATTCCAAACGCAGTACCGCCTGTCGGTACCGTTCGAGGCCAGCGTCGTGTTGATCGAGAGCGGACGCGGAACACGCACGCCGCTGCCGGTCATCAAACGCGGTGAGCAGGACCGAGGCTGGGACACGCAACCGAACCTCGGGCCACTCGTCGATCGTGTTGATTACCTCGACCCCACGGTACTGGGTAGCCGTCCCTTTCCCGCAGCCTCGTTCCCCAAGTTTGGCCAGGAGAAGTTCGTCTGCACACTCGTCGGCACCGACCTGCCACTTCGGGATACCAAGATTCTGATCCACGATTCTCGGCAACCTCCCGGTCAGGAACTGGTCGCTTCCATCGACCCGCTCCCACTCAGTACCACGGAACGCATCCGCTTCGAAATCGATCCTCAACTGGCCGGGGCACGCTGGGTCTCGGGGATGCTCTCGGTCAGCCTGCAATATCAGGGTCTCAACAACAAGGTCCGCACCACATCCCCCCAGCCGTTCCTGCTGGCTCCGCGACTCCGCCTGGCCCCTTCGGGTCGTGTGCTCGCCATTCCGTCTGTCGAAAACGGGCGCAGCTTGCTCACTGTGAGCTGCGACCCGCCGCTGGCAGCCGAAACGATCCGGCAACTGTCGGCTCGGCTGCTGCTCGACACGGACAACGGGGATTCGCGACAACTCAAACTGGTCGACGGGTCGCAGAGCCATTCGCCCACCACGCCGACCTTTGATGCCACCGATGTGCCATCGGGTGAATACCGCGTTCGTCTGCGAGTCGATTTGGTGGACAGCCTCCCCTTCCAGCGATCACCCCAGAATCCGGCCCTGCTCGAAATGGATGAGAGCCAGCGGATCACTATTGGTTGAGGTCCGTTGAACAAGTCTGTGGCACGGGCGTCTCGCCCGTGATTCCTTGTGTGTTCCACATGGGCGAGACGCCCATGCCACGTTTTCAAGCGAGATGCAAAGGCCCGAAACTCCTCATGCCGCCCGATCAAAGCAACACGGTCTTACTCGCGCGGACGCTGGAATGGCTCCGCAGTCGGCTCATCGACATGATCGACCCGGATCAAGCCAGTTCCGATACGCACGTGATGCGGGCTGCGGCCCCGTCTCTGGAAGAGACCGATGCTCTCCCGGCCGTTGCGACTCTCGCGGAGACGTTTGGACTCAGCGAAGGCGAGCAACTGACGCTGCTGCTCTGTGCCGCTCCAGAGTTTGACCCGTCGTTCTCGGCTCTGTTTGCCGCCGCACAAAGAGATGCCAGCAAGACATACCCGACATTCTGGCTGGCGCTGATGCTGTTTGAAGGTCTGGCTTGGGATGTCGTGACCGAACATCACCCGTTGCGATATTGGCAGATGATCCATGTCCACCCCTCGATCGGGGTTCCGCTGACATCGGCACCGCTCTCCATTGACGAGCGGATTCTGAATTATGTGCGAGGCGTCAACTCGATCGATCGCCGACTCCTTTCCCAGTGCCAGTGGCCAACGGCGTTTCCGGATGAACTCCCCCCGTCTCAAGAGGCCCTCGTCGACCAGATCGTCGAGGCGGCCACCTCGGCAGCCACTTCCGTCCTCGTCCAACTCACTGGCTCCGATTCCCAGGACAAGCAGATCATCGCCGCTGCCGCTGCCGCTCGATTGAATGCCGAGTTGTGCCTGCTGCCCGCCGAGATGCTGCACACGGATGCGAACGAACTGGAGCAGCAGGTCCGGCTCTGGCAGCGGGAGGTACGGTTGTTGCCGCTAGTCTTGTATCTCAACGGAGCGAGTCTCGATCGCACGGCCACGACGCGGACTTCGCCGATCGCCCGGTTTCTGTCACAGTGGCGGACATTTGCGATCGTCGAGGCGGTCGAGCCTCTGGTGTTGTCGGGGCTGCCGTCAGTGGTCATCGAAGTGTCCCGCCCAACGCGCGAGGAACAGGCGGCACTCTGGACAGATCATCTCGGAGAGAACCGCAGGCCGCTGGCTCGGCAACTCGCGACCCAGTTCCAACTCCCGCTGCCGGTGCTGACGCAGGTGATCGCTAAGTCCAAGAATACCCCCAGCGAACCAGGCACCGCGATCTGGAACGCCTGCCTCGCCGCGACGCGCCCCTCGCTCGATTCGCTCGCTCAACGGATCGACGTGAAGGCGTCGTGGGACGATCTGGTCCTCGGCGAGGAAGAGGAGTCACTACTCCGCGCCGTCTCCGCCCAAGTTCGGCACCGCCTGACCGTCCTGGAGGACTGGGGCTTCGCCGCCCGGCTCAATCGCGGGATGGGTGTCTCGGCCCTCTTCTCCGGCGAGAGCGGCACCGGCAAGACGATGGCCGCTGAGGTGCTGGCCCGCGACCTCAACCTCGACCTCTATCGCATCGACCTCTCGCAGGTCGTCAACAAGTACATCGGCGAGACCGAGAAGAACCTGCGGCGGCTGTTCGATGCCGCCGATGAGTCGGGCGTGATCCTGTTCTTCGACGAGGCCGACGCCCTGTTCGGCAAACGCAGCGAGGTCAAAGACAGCCACGACCGCTACGCCAATATCGAGACCAACTACCTGCTCCAGCGGCTGGAGAGTTATCGCGGCTTGGCGATCCTGGCGACGAACCTCAAGTCATCGCTCGATGCGGCGTTCCTGCGGCGGCTGCGGTTCGTGGTCGACTTCCCGTTCCCTACGGCTTCCCTAAGAAAGCAAATGTGGAAGCGAGCCTTCCCCAGTGACACTCCAGTGGAGAATCTCGACCTCGACCACCTCGCCAAATGGAACCTCACTGGCGGGTCGATCTTCAACATCGCCCTCAACGCTGCCTACGCAGCTGCCAGCCTGGGCACGCCGGTCACGATGGAGAATCTCATGTCCGCCGGAAGGTCGGAGTACCGCAAGCTGCAAAAGCCGATCAACGCCAGTGATTTCGTCTGGCGACCGCGAGCCGTGCCGCCACCGCCGATCTCCACTCGTCACACCCCGCCCCCTGCGTCCCTGGTCGGAGTCGGCGACAATTGCCGCGTGGGATAGGCTTCCAGCCTGTTATCTTCCGCTTGTGATCGTCCGCCCCGCACGACAGGCTGGAAGCCTGCCCCACGCTCCGACCTCCCTCTCCCCCACCATCGACACGACTTCCCGAACAGACCCCACCGTGGGGGAGAGGGCCGGGGTGAGGGCGGTGCAGGAGAAGCTCGACGTAGCACGGACGCCCACGTCCGTGCCTCCTCCGAGAAAACAGCTTTACACAGATTCGAACGGACGTAGGCGTCCGTTCTACAACCCGCGTTCCTCCCCCACTCATGTCCACCCAGATCCACATCGACGAACTAATCCTGCACGACTTCGCCCTCCCGGAGTCGCACTCGATCACGTTCGAACGCGCCCTCACTGCCGAACTGACCCGCCTGCTGTCGGCCTCGGGAGAGGGCCAGCTGCCCCGCCAGACCTTCGCCGCCCCGCACCTGACCGTCCATCTCCCCAGCGGCTCCGCGACCCCGATGGCCCTCGGCACCCAAGCCGCAGCATCAGTGGCCGCCCTTCTTCCCGGCACGGAGGCCGCCCCATGAGCAAGACTCAAACTCAAACCGCTGTTGCGCCCGCCCCTCGCGTCACCCCCTCCTCGCTGCTGCAACGCCAGCCCACCCCCGCACGCCGCTCCCCCTCTTCCTCCCCTCTCCCCCTGGGAGAGGGGCCGGGGGTGAGGGCCGCCCTACCCACAGCTTCCTTCGTGCCAACCTCCCTGCTTTCTGCTCCAATCTCGCTGCAACCCAAACTCACCGTCAACACCCCCGGCGACAAGTACGAACAAGAAGCCGACCGCGTGGCGGACATGGTGATGCGGATGCCGGACTCGATGGTCTCTCGGGCCGCTTTGGGGGCCGTGCCGGTCTCCACCAGTGACGGCAAGAAGAAGCGGGTCCAGCGGCAGTGCGCCACCTGCGGCGCAAAGTCCCCCAGCAGCGGCGAATGCCCGGAGTGCAAGAAAAAGAAACAGGGCCTCGGCGGTACCCTCCAACGCCTCTCCCCCCAAGGCGACTCCGCCGCCGGAATGCCCGCCCCACCGATCGTCAGCCAAGTGCTCAGTTCGCCCGGCTCGCCGCTAGCGGATTCTACTCGCAGCTTCTTTGAACCGCGGCTGGGAACAGACTTATCCCAAATTCGAGTTCACACAGACTCGCTCGCCTCCGAATCCGCCCGGCAGGTCCAGGCACGGGCATATACCGTCGGGAACCACATTGCATTTGCAGCGGGAGAGGCTCATTTCGGAACTACCGCCGGGCAAACATTGCTCGCTCACGAGTTGACTCACACGTTGCAGCAACGGGGAGAGAATCTGTCGAGACTCGAAGAGCAAGGGCCAACACGAAGCCAATCCTGCGGAGAAACGGGGCGATGGTCGTCGCCAGAGCACATGATTATTGAGCAGGATTACCTGATGAATATCGATCACAATGGCCGGATGGAATACGGGATTCCCGGAAGTAGCCGAACCGGTGGTAAGGGCTTTGTGGATCTGCTGAGCTATTCACTCCCAATGATTTACGAGATCAAAGCAGCTGGAGATGACTTGGGAGAGGCTCGCGATCAGTTGTTGAGGTATCGACATTACGGTTCGATGTGTCCTGGCTTGGAGGATCTGCAACTTGGAATTGGATACCCCTCACCTCGAGTGATTGAAGGTCCAACTTCGGATACAGAACTGATGGTACAACAGATTGAACCTGGTCTCTTGATGTACGAGAAGCGACAGCGGCAACGTGTGCGAGTGCCAGTTCCCTATCCTGTCCCAGCAACGGAGAAGTCGAAGAAGAAGGATCCGGTTATGGCTCCAGTGCCGAATACCGCACCGGCGCCGCGACCAGATTCGATTCCCGACACAATCCCTGACTGGGTGTGGGCTAGCCTTATCGCCGCCGGGGTAGGAGTGGCGGTCGCCGCGTGCTTTGCATCTGGGGTTTGCGAACTGGCCGCGATTGTCGCCGGACTTTCTGCTGCGGCGGTTGAAATAGTGACACTCGCCATGGAATTGGCGGGCGTGGTGATCATTCGGCGACCTGATCTTGTGTTCTCGCATTGAAACGATGGAAGTGAGGATGAAGACGGATTCAGCAAGTGGATGTACCCAAAGGGTACAATTGGCAGGGTGGCCCAGACACTGCTTTGAGTGTCTGGGTGACGCAGGAACAAGAGGACAGCTGGAACGGGGCACCGATGGTGACAACCTAACTTCAATGACATTCTGAACTCTGGCCGATGATGCAACGAACTACCCCACAATCGACCTGGACACCCCCGGCCCCGAGGGCTGCGGTGGTGACTCCGTCCAGTCTGTTGGGGGCTGCGGTGCAGCGGCGTGAAGCGGGGGCTGGGGTTTGTGGGCGGGTTGCGGTCGTGCCGAGGCGAACGCTTGGCGTGGGGGCGGCCCTCACCCCCGGCCCCTCTCCCAGGGGGAGAGGGGAGACAGACCGGGGAATCAGTGCAGGGGGAGCGGCCCGTTCGGTTCCGCTGTTGCAGGCGAAACTGACGGTCAACACCCCCGGTGACAAGCACGAACAAGAAGCCGACCGCTTGGCCGACATGGTGATGCGGATGCCGGACTCGATGGTCTCTCGGGC
>JAYTFV010000344.1:0-5990 GCA_043734065.1 Planctomycetota bacterium | reverse complement strand
TCAGCCCGTCGGGTCAGTTGGAACCGCCCTCCCCCAAGGACTTCCCGAACTTCGGATCGAACATCATCCGGTTGTTGCCGCCGAAGGTGCCGATGCTGCCATTCGTGATGCTGCCGCGTCCGCTGCAGGAGAGCAACGTGGTTGGCAAGGGCGGCTCGGCCGGGTTCCTCGGCAAGGCGTTCGACCCGTACACCCTCTATCCGCAGGGTGACGATATGGACATGGACAAGATGACTCGCATCCGGGTCGAAGACCTCGAAATGCGGGCCGATGTGTACGGCCAGCGGCTGGAGCGGCGGGCCAAGCTGCGAGATGTGATCAACGCTGGGATGCCGGAGGTGGATCGCGCGGTGAAGCACCTGAACCTGAACGAGTATTACGATCAGGCGTTGTCCCTGATCGCGTCGGGCCGGGCGCGCGATGCGTTCTCGCTCGACCAGGAGGCCAAGGAAGTTCGCGACCGCTATGGCCGCAACACGTTCGGTCAGAGCCTGATGCTGGCGCGCCGCCTCGTCGAAGCTGGCACCCGCGTGGTTGAAGTCGTGTGGCCGAAGGTCGCCAATAGCGACAACCACTCATGGGATGTCCACACTGGCCTGTCAACTCGCATGAAGAACCAGTCCGCCCCGATGCTCGACCAGGGCCTCGCCGCCCTCATCAATGACCTGGATGAGCGCGGCCTGCTCTCCGAAACGCTCGTGGTCGCCGTCGGCGAATTCGGTCGCAGCCCCCAACGCGGGATCAGCACCAGCGGCAACGGCAACAGCGACGACGGCCGCGACCACTGGCCGTACTGCTACACCTCCCTCGTCGCCGGAGCTGGAATGAAGCGTGGTTACGTCCACGGCCAAAGCGACGCCACCGGCTCCGCTCCGCTGCGTGATCCGGTGCATCCCGGCGAACTGCTGGCCTCGATCTACCACTCCTTCGGCATCGCCCCGCAGACGATTGTCTACAACCACCTGAACCAGCCACGAGAACTGGTCAAGGCGGAAGCGGTGTCGGCACTGTTTGCGTAACGGTGGGCATCCGGCGTCAGCCGGATGGTCAATCACCACCCCCACCCAGAAGCGTCAGCGCCCGGAGTCATCCTGGCGCTAACGCTCCGAAAGCCAAAGCCAAAGTGTACCACTGGCGAGGGCTTTGACTCGCCAGTGTGTTTCGCAGTAAAACGTTCTCAAGACACTGGCGGCCCAAAGCGACCGCCAGTGGCACCCGGTGCCGAGGGTTACACAAGTAGGCCCAGAGCGGCCAACCTGTGCCACCCCCGCCAGTGATATTCGGCTAAACAGGCTTTTGTGACTAAAACAGGTGTTTGGCAGCTGGAGATCGGAATGCCGAAGAAGAATAACCTGAACTCGAAATGCTACGAGGCTAGGTCTCGGGCGATCGTGAATCGCGCTCTCCAGCTATACTTTGAAGAGAAGCAAGAGAATGGGGAAAGGTATACTCACACAGATATTAGAACTAAACTACTAAGCGAGGGGTTTTCAAAAGACGCTGTCGATCCGCTGGACATGTCCGCAATTGTGCGATCCGCAAGGGATCATGGGAATATTTCTTATCGAATGAACAGGGAAGAAGAGCTTGAGATAGAATTGTCCAAGACATTCACACCTGTCACTTGTTGTGTGGCCGGAGGTGTACGAGCCGCAGATGTTGCAGTCTTGGGCGCGAGGTCTTTGTTCGAGTATATAACAAACAGAGAGAATCACCCTCCCGGCGGTGATCTTCGAATTGGAATACACGGTGGACATTCTGTCACATTGCTATTCCGGGAGCTTTCTTCACTGCTATTCACGAAGAGCGAAAAGGAAGTACAGCAATTGTTGACCCACTTGCCTAAGACGATTCTCTTGCAAGCCTTGATCGGCAATCTCGGAATGACCCCGGAGGGGACACCGTACACCGCTTTCGGCTACTTTACAAGAAACTCAAATCTCCACAAACTGATACTGAATCGTTTTCAGTTTAGAGGATTCACAGCTCCCGGCTTGATGGTCAATGGAGAGCGAGAGTCGTTAAACAAGATAACGCAGTGTCGAAGTGTCATGAACTCTAGGATGGACCTCGACGTAATTGTGGCATCCTGTGGACATTTCTCCGCCGGGTGTATTTCTTCGTACGACTTTCTTCGTGAAGCTGTGAACGATGTGGAAAATGTACTGGGTATGGAGGCGGACGATTTGTGGTCGCACTATGCGGAATCTCTGAACCAACGAAAGGTGATTGGAGATTTCGCATGGAACCCGATCGATGGGAAGTGTCGCGTCCTGGACACGACCGGTTTGCCATTTTCCGTAAACAATGTGGCCAGCTTGGATGAACTGTGCCGGTTTCGTCAGGGGAATTCGCAGTTACTGGGTCGTGAATCTAAGCCAGGGCACTTAATGTTGTTGGCTGGCCCATGCACTGGTGAAATGTGCAAAGATCGATACAAGGTGAATTTGATTCGGTCGATACTCGATCACAAAGAGTGCCCGGTTTCCCAAGTGATACTTGGTGTCGAGACCGCCGCTCAACTTTTAGAGCATGCACGATAGCGTCAGGTCTGTTCAACCTACATTGAGTAATTTCACTGACCACTATCTCAAGAAGCAACGGCCGATTTAGTTCCGATTCTTTCAGGTCTGGTGGCTGTGAGGTCGTTCGAGTGCGCAGGCGCATGGATTCCGTGTGCATCTCAGACCTATGCGCAATTGATTCATTCGTATTGACGCCCCGCTCGGATCGTAGAGACTGATCGAGCGGAGAGTTCTTCATTCGATCCGATCGGAGGGAAGCATGGAAACAAGAGGGCGTTGTGGTGTCATGATCTGCACGTTTTTCTGTCTGGTGGCACTACTGTCACAGGATGCTATGGCGGGAGAGGCGAGTGGCCCGAATGGACAGCCGGGGATCGTGCTGGAGGGTGGCAAGATGCTTCTCGGACTCGGAGTCATGGTCGTGTCCGTGCTTGTGTTGTGGATTGTCATCGTCGTGGCAGTTTGGATGTTGGTTCATCTCGTGATCCCACTCGGCATCGGTGCCGTCATCTTCGCGATCTTGGCGAACTGGATTCCGGAATGGGCCGCGATGATCGCCGGTGGCTTCGTCTCCCTGGGATGCATGGGGGCAAGTTTCTCCGAGGGTGAAGGAAGCTGCGGGGATAGCAGCGGAGGCTGCGGTGATTGGGGAGGAGGCAGCTCAAGTCCGTCGTATACGTCCTTCTCGAGCGGCACGAGCTGCTCTCCTGGCCAGTACAGTGGACCGTAAGAGCCTCTCTTATGTCACGTCTAAAGTCATTTTCAATCTTCCCGAGTCAATGGCAAGGAGATTTTCAGATGTCGATGATGCTCTTGGGTGAAGCCGAACAACTCAGTCCTGAGCAAACGCGGTGGTTGTTGATCGGACTGGGATCCGCAGCGTTTGTATGGGTGTTCTACAACCTCTGCTACTACTGGGCACGGTTCAGCGCCACCAGCAATGGCCGAGATAGAGAGTCGTTCTGTCTGGGGATTTTCGAACTCATCCTCTGGAATTCGAATGAGGGAGTCGCGATCCAGAAAAATCGGGTCGTGGATCGAGTTCATTGCGATGGAAAGGGGGGCATCACCGTACTCTGCCCGCTCTTGGGGGAATCGGTCCGAACTCGGGTGCCGATTGGGAACAGAATCCGGGAGTGGACCGGCAAGAAACTGGTGTCAAAAAACGGTGTGCCGTTGAGTTGTCGAGCCTCAATTCAGTGGAAAGTTGGGAATGTGCCCGCCTTTTGTAAGTCAATGGATGGCCCTTGGGACTGTGACAAATGGTTGGATCACAGCATCGAGGGGCAACTCCGGGTCTTGATCTCCACCCACGACTGCGCCGGGTGCCACTGTCGACAGAGGCCCGACCGCCGAATGAGGAGTGATTTCGGGTGCCACTCAACGCCGTTAACCCTTTTGAATCCCTTGTTTTCCAAGCCAATTCGATCTTTCTCCCTGAATGGCGGTTGCGAATTCGGACAGAGAAAAGAACGCGATAGCCAATCTGCCTCAGAAAAAGGGTTAACGGCGTTGGGTGCCACTGGCGGTCGCTCTGGGCCGCCAGTGTCTTGTGGACATCATCCTACGAATCACACTGGCGAGTCAAAGCCCTCGCCTGTGGCACGCAGCGCTGCGGCGCTTGGTTGCGGGCGAGACCGGTGGTATGCTGGTTGGCAGTTGTGGTGATCGATGGAAGGGAAGGGGCATGCCGGAAGTCAGCCGCTTTTTCGGGACTCCATTCGCATGTACTACGATGAACCACAACCCATCCCATTTTCGGGTTCAACGCACTATTTTTGGGGTTGTCCCGTGACCGGGGTGGATTTTCAAGGCATCTCTCCGATGTCCAATGGTTGCAGGGAGATATCGCCATCTGCTGCAATACCCCTGCCAGGAAAAGCGGAGGCGGGCTCTGCGGGGAAGCAACCGGCCCAGGAATATCCTGGTCTCCGCTGCGACATGGGCGTGTCAGCCCTTGGTCGAGGGTCTCGGCCAGATGCCTCTTTCAGGACTGTCACATGGGACATCGGAGCCATGCCTCCGTAAATCCAGATGCCGTCAGGCAATTCGAAATCCCCCCAAATAGTACGATGAACCCAGAATCTGGGGGCTGATGCCGCTCGGCTCGCGACGCACCACCCTACGCATGGCCACCCTTTTGATCGCCCGCGTTGGAGGGTTTCTGGCCCATCGCAATTGTCGCCAATGCTGTTTCCACGCTTTTGAGCAGATCGAGTTGCATCTGACCCAACAGGATCGCACCCTTTATATCCTGCTGGATTTGCAGTGGGGCATGGGGGAAGTCATACTGCTTTCGGCTGGGTGGCTTGGCCATTGGGGTTCCTCTCACGACCTCAGACAAACGACACTCGCCACAAATATACGCTATCGCGTATATTCTGCCAACTGTCCGTTCTGCCCATGTCGACCCCCTCTCCCCCAATTTGTGAACGGCTTAAATCTGTTCGCATTCGCCATTTTGGCGAGCGCGGGCGGGCGAAACTTTGTCGACAGCTGGGGATTCAGTCTAGTACCTACACGCTGTATGAAGTCTCGCGTGTGCCTCCTGTGGAACTGCTGGTGCGGGTGGCCCAACTCACTGAGGTGAGGTTGGAATGGCTACTCACCGGGAGCGGGGAGGAGTCTCCAGCGGGGGAAGCACGACCCGAGGCTGCCCCTGTCTCCGAAGATTCCCCTCAAGGCCAGCGACCCCACCCCGCCCGCCAACCCGCGAACCCACCCGCCAGCGCCGACTGGATTCCGATCATAGGTAGTACCGCAGCTGGCCCGGCCCGCTACTGGGAGGAACTGCCGGTCACGCATGGCGGACCGGAGGCCGATGCCCGACTGGAACGCATTCTGTCCGAGTACGCGGCCCGTGCCGGGGAAACGTCGAGTACCCCCGGCGACCTGTCGTCGACCACCTCCATGAACCGAACGGTGTCGTTGGTCCAATTCTCGACGCCGGACGACCGGGGGTTTCTGGAGTTCCTCAGCGCTCCGGGGGTCAAAGGCAAATACCCCAGGGCGGTGGCCTGGCGGATTGATGGGGACAGCATGTCCCCCCGCTATCTCGATGCCGACCTGGTGATTGCCAGCCTGGACCACCCCGCTGTCTCGGGACATCCCTGTGTGGCGCGGCAGAAGGGGCAGATCGGCGTGAACTGCAAGATCTACCAGGAACAGGGACGCGATGTCCTCCTGATCCCGATCAACGAGCGCAGCCAGGTCCAACGCCTGGCCGCTCGGCAACTACTCTGGGCTCACCGCGTATTGTGTTCGGTCAGGATTGGTGAGAGGTGAGAGGTGAGAGGTGAGAGGTGAGAGGTGAGAGGTGAGAGGTGAGAGGTGAGAGGTGTGTCATGGTGAAACGGGGTTTGGGGGTGGTCGAGTTTGTTCAGGTAAGGATCGCGTCTGGTTTGTTCAGCTCGCCCCCAGCTCGCCCCCAGCTCGCCCTCAGCTCGCCCCCAGCTCACACGCAGG
>JAYTFV010000343.1:0-9662 GCA_043734065.1 Planctomycetota bacterium | reverse complement strand
AGAAGGGCGCAAAGGCAGCAAAGAAACTTCGAATGGAACCCTTTGCGACCTTGGCGTCCTTCTGTTCAAATCAAATCGGGAAGTTGTTTCGGACCAGTTCCTGAGTAGGTTGGAGTCCTGACGAGGCACTACACTCCCCAATAAAAAAAACCGCCGGAACTCCGAGGGGGAGGAGCACCGGCGGCTGCGAGAGTTGGCGGATGGGGAGTCTGTCAGGCCGTTCACGAAGAGGGCTGTCTCATTCGAGTTCGTTTTACAGAACCCTCGATCCCGGCCGCGATGAACCATCCGCAACACCGGAGAAATACTCCAGCATTCAGTTATCGCCCGGCGACATCCTGGGCACTTGCATTTTCTGCCGAATTCCGAGTATGAGGGATGTGAGGGTCTTGTGGGACGATGCTCCACGCCCTCACGTACGACGCGGAGGTTCGTCCTCCAATTGCGGACATCCGTACGCCACTGAAGCCAGCCACATCGCCGGACACTCGGGGAGACGCTACCATTCCCTTCAGACGGAGCGAGGAGGGGTGCGAATTGGATTCAACCTTCGTTCGTGTCACCAGAGGCCGAACCATGGAAACCACCCACTTGTCCATGCCCTTCCATTCCGAGAGTTCGCGACTCGCGTCGGCGATCGATGCACGCTCGTTGAATCTGCCCAACGCCATCACGCTGTCGCGGTTCGTGCTGGCGCTCGTGCTGTTCGTCTTGATCGCGCTGGGTCGTTATTGGCAGACAGCGGCCATCGTGTTCGTGATCGCGGCGTTGACCGATTTCCTGGATGGATATCTGGCCCGCAAGTATGGGCAAGTCACCGTCCTGGGCCGCATCCTCGATCCGTTCGTCGACAAGATCATCATCTGCGGAGCGTTCATCTTCCTCATGGCCTGGCCGAAGAGCGGTGTCACCGCCTGGGTCACGTTTGCCATCATCGCCCGCGAGATGTTCATCACCCAACTGCGAGCCTTCATGGAGCAGCGCGGGACCGACTTCTCGGCCAAGTGGTCGGGCAAGATCAAGATGGGGTTTCAGTGTCTGGCCGTGCCGCTGTGCCTGCTCTCGTTAAGCCCCGAATTCCTCGCGAATTGGAAGGCTCTCATCTCCGAGAGCCAACTGATTCAGATGCGCGACCTGGCGATCTGGGCCACGGTGGCGATCACGGTGTACAGCGGAGTCGAGTACTCCTGGCGGGCGTTTCAGATCCTGCGTCGTCCCGCGGCGGAGTAACGGGTCGTGCTTTGGTTTCTCGCTGCGTGTCTGATTCCGTCGTTCGCGGTTTCGTGCAGTGTCACGGGCTTCATGCGATGGTTTTCTCCTCGTATCGGACTGATTGACCAGCCCGCCGCGCGCAAGGTGCATACATCGCCGACACCACTGGGAGGCGGCGTGGGGATCGTGGCCGGGTTCTTGCTGACCACGATTGCGGCGCATGTCGCCGTCTGGTGGTTACTCCGCCAGCCGCAACTCCCCGCATGGTTTCCCGAGGAATTGCGACCGCACCTGACCGGGGTCATCGCGCGGGGCGGCGACTTCTGGAAGCTGGTCGTCGCGGGTCTGGTCATCGCCACGATGGGGTTCCTGGACGACTACCGCCCCCTGCCGTGGCAGCCGCGTCTGTGCCTCCAACTGGGAGTCGCTGTCGCACTGGCCAGTTGTGGCTTCCGGGCGACGGTGTTCGCGTCCCAGCCGTGGATCGGATTCCTCCTGACGGTGGTGTGGATCGTCGTGCTGATTAACGCCTTTAATTTTTTGGACAACATGGACGCCCTGTCGTCGGGGATCGGTCTGATCGCCGCGACGGTGTTTGCGTGCGTGATGTTGACCTCGGCTGCGGAGCCGAGGTGGTTCGTGGGTGGGGCCTTGCTGGTGCTGGCCGGGTCGATCGCGGGGTTCCTGTGCCACAATTGGCCACCCGCGAAGATCTTCATGGGCGATGCGGGGAGCATGTTCATCGGGCTGATGCTGGCCACGCTGACGCTATTGGGCACCTTCTATGACCCGCAGCAATCGACGCGGTCGGTGATCTTGGCTCCGCTGTGCGTCCTCGCGGTTCCCCTGTATGACTTCACGTCGGTGATGCTGATTCGGTTGTCGCAAGGCCGCAGCCCGTTCCAGGCCGACAAGTCGCACTTCTCGCATCGACTCGTCGAGTTGGGACTGAGCCGCAAGGATGCGGTGTACACCGTGCATCTGTGTACGATCACGACCGGCATCGGGGCGTTGCTGTTGTACCGCGTGCAGGACTGGACCGGAGCGATTCTGGTGCTAGCGATGGTGCTGTGCGTGCTGGCGGTGATTGCGATTCTGGAAACGGTGGGCCGCTCTGAAAAATAAGACGGTGCGAAAAATAAAGTTGAGTGCCTTGTCAACGCTTGATTGAGGGGTTGGCCCTCCTCGGGAGGGCGAGGCTCCGGGAGGGCGAGGCTCCTGCCGAGCCGCTCACGCGAGTCGACGCGTCCCCTGGCTCGCGGCTCAGCAGGAGCTTCGCCCTCCCACGCGGACCTGTCACCACCCCATTTCTTGGTGTTGACAGGGCACGAGGCGAAAAACAAAACCGGGCAATACAATAAGCCGAGGCTGAAAGCTCAGCCTCGGCTCGGGGTCAGTTGCCTGGAAGGCAGATGGGTTATTCGCTCGGAGGGACCGGGACTGGAGCGGGGTCGACTGCGGGCGAGTCGGTACTCTCTCCCGAGATCACCAGCGGAGGCTCTTCTTCCGGCAGAGCGGCGGGGACATCCGAGCCGCTGTCCGTGGCGGGCTTCGGTGCGGAGACTGGCTGCGCAACCTCGGACTTCGCATTCGGAGTCTGGACATCATCGAAGGGGTTTGACTGGGGAGGAGACACGGTGGCCGGTGGGGCGACCGTCGCCACCGGAGAAGAAACAGTCGGCTGAGCCTTTGCAGCTTCCGCCGCCGGAGTGACGGGGAGAATCAGCAATGGTCCCGGAGCCGCGGGGGCTGTGTCCGGCGACACCGGCGTGGAGGCCGGAATCCGCAGAGGATGTCCTGGTGTCACAGTGACCGGCTTCAGCAAGACCGCAGCTCCCGTCGAGAGCAGGGCCGGTGCTGTCGACACCGGTGCGGGAGTGATGACCGGAGTGACCGGAGCAACCGGGACTGGTTGCAGCGGAGTGGCCGGAGTCGCTGGGATCGGAGCCGGAGTCGCTGGCGTCAGAACCGGTGGTGCCTGAGCGGGGGCCAGCGGTGCCGGAGTCGTGGCCGCCGGTGTCGTGACCATCGGAGCGACTGGAGGTGTCATCGGTATGGTCATCGGGGCCGTCCCCGTCCCCGGCATCGGCATCGGCATCGGCATCGGAGCCGGAACTCCCATCGGGACTGCGTTCGGAAATCCCATCGGCACAGGCATCGGATTCGGCATCGGTACAGGCACCGGGGCACCCGGTTGGACGGGGGTTTGGACGACCGGATCATTGGGATTCGCAGGAATCTCCTTCGACTGCGATGCGTTCTGTGTGTTGGGCACGTTCGACGGAGCCGCAGCCGTTTTCACCGGTTGGGGTTGTTGAGCCTGCTGCGGCTGAGCGGGCTTCATGACCGGCTGTCCGGAGTAGAAGACCTTGGGGTCATCAATGACCCAGGGGGTCGACCAGGAGCTGCCGTTATCCGCCGAGCAGACGTTGAAGAAGATCGTGTTGAAGTGGTCGCCCCGAATCCCATAAGGGAGTGACGAGTAGATGTGGTCGCCCGCCGTCAGATCAGCGATGCCGGCGTGAGCGTAGTAGTGGCAGCGGGAATCAGGCGTGACCGACATGCCGAAGGTCCACCAGCCGGTTTGGGTGATCTTGGGACCGGCCACTTCATGGCCATTCCCATCAGACCGGATCAGGATCTGCGCGTGGTCTTCCTTGTAGGCGGGGTTGGCAGACACCGGATTGAAGGCAATGAAGAACCCGGGATAATACGGCTCCATTTCAGTGACTGTCTGCATGCGGGAGCCGCCAAAGAGCCGCCGCCCGATGCTGGCGGGCTTCTGCGAGGTCATCATACCTTGCATGCCAGCGCGGATGCCGAAGCTGACGCCTTGCCGTTGTTCCCAATCCTTGAACTCGGGCAGAAAGACCCGGACCACATAATTGGGTGAGTAACCCACACCGCACGGGCGGGCCGAAAGGATGAAGTCGTCTTGAGACTGCTTGTTGCCGGGGTGACCGGGGATGCCGCAGTCGCGGGTTCTCAGGTACAGCGCTCCGGTGCTGCCGGGCAGTCCACCGGGCGGCGTTTCGGTACGCTTGACCACATCGGGAGCGCCGCGTTTGGGACTCTCCGACCACATCCGGTTGAAGGACGCCCCCAGCGGATAGCGGATGTTTTCATCCTCTTCCTTACTGCTTTTGGGGAAGTTGTGGGAGTAGCCCCACTTCACGTCTTCCATGTCGTCGTAGTTCAACAGGTTCCCGGTCCCGGGCACGATCTGAGCCTGGGCCGCCGGGGCCAGCCCCAGCCAGGCACCGAGCAAACACAAACCGAAACAACTGCGAGTGAGTGAGACAGAAGGCATGTTGACTTCCCGACGATCCGACCAGAAGGTGATCCGGAGACACCGGCAGATTTCGCCGCTCGGGCCGCTTGAGGGATCACCTCAGTTGCCACGAACAAACGGAACCACCAATACATCTCCACCTCTGGTATCGGTCGGGCGTATCGACTGAAACGGGTGAATCGGTCGGGAGGGCGACTCTCTGAACAAAGACGGTTTGGTCGAATCAGTCAGTCAAACTCTGCGGATCGTACGGCATGTGCTTTGTATGACGACGATGCAAGGGTGAGCGGACAGATTGATCTGACCCGTGGGAGAGGCTTCCCGCCTGTCATCTTCCATGAAATGACAGGCGGGAAGTCGATCCCACGGTCTGTTTTCTCTGTCCCCCCGTCTGAGCGCGCGGATCCAGGCTGAGGATTCCGCCGCACCGCCACAGGCGTCGGAACACTCGCGCCCCCTGCCGTCTCTCGCATCCGCTGGGCCGGGGATTCCCACTCGTGACACCCCCTGGATCTACTTCTTCGCGTGCGGAACGGCCATCAACAGCGGGACCGATTCATACGGGATGTAGTTGAGCCCGCCCTCTTCCTGCTTCACGGGGAGAAAGCGGCAGGCGGTCGACTGTCGGCCAGACTCCGTGACCTCGACTTTGGGACCAAAGAGTTCCATTAACTTGCGGATCTTCGGATCGTTCGGAGTCTCGAATGATCCGACCGTGACGATCGAACTCGTCCGATCATGCCAGACATAAGCCTCCAACCGGCAGTAGGCGGCAAACTCCTCGAATTGGGGATGGTCAAACTTGGACAGCGGCTCGCGGCTGCGAAGGGCTCGCACGAGGTGGCGTGCGGAGAGGGCCGCCTGATCCAGGTCATTGCCCCCCTGAGTGAAGTAGCTCTCAGCCTTCTCGATCGATTCATTGACGACGTTAATCGACTTGCCGGAAAACTTGGCGATCACCAGCGTCAACTTCCCGGTATTCTCGGACAGGCTGAACTGCTCGCCACTGTTGAGACTGACCAGAAGCGGATCGGCAGACTGCTTGGCCGCTTCTAACTCTTCGTTGGTCAGCAGTGGGTTGGAGGTCAGAAAGGCTTTGCTCAGTGGGCCGGGTCGACCCGGCGACTTGACGTAGTCGACACCCGACTCCAGACACTTGGGTTGCAACTGCTTGATGAACTTCAAGGTCTGCTGGGCTTTGGGAGCATCAATGGTGGGGTAGTTTCCTGCCAACACGCAAATCGCATCCACGACGCGGAGGTTCTTCTTGCGTTGCTCACGACCGAGTGTGTCCTGAGCCTTGATCGACTGGTTTTGGCCCTTGACCTCATAGATGTAGGCGGGAATCTTGGCCTGCCGCAGTTCCAGCACCAGAGCCTGCGCGGCCTCCATCGGGGTTTTTCCCAATTGCTCCTCGCTCTTCGCGAACGCCTCGTGAAAGCTCGCCACCATCACCATCCACGGGCCGTGGACCTTGTCGATTGTATATGTCTTCGACGGGTCGGCCTCGATCTTGCTGGTCATCTTGGCCAGCAGCTTGATCTCCGCCTGGGCTGCGGATGTGGAGAAGACGACCAGGGCCAGGGCCAAACTCAGAGCCAAGCGAGCGAAGCAGCGCATGTCGCAGCCTCCAAAGAGAGGGGAGTTCATCAGGGAGACGTGGCCGCGAGCGGTCGAAAGACCACTCCCGCAGACGGGCAGGACTCGGCGACTGCGGCCAGCGCGGAGCGAGAACCGCCCGAGCAGGGATGCCAGACACAGGAGGCAGCCGAGGGCGTGCGTTCTAAATCAATCAGGCCAACGTGTCGAGAGGCCATTTCACTCCCAGGAGGCTCTTCTGCAAAGCTTGCAAATCCTGCAACCCCCCTCGGGCGACCTCCAGCAACGCGAGTAGTTCGTCGTGGCTGAACGTCCCATGTTCGGCGGTGCCCTGGATTTCGACGAACCGACCATCGCCAGTCATCACGACATTGAAGTCGACACCGGCCCGCACATCTTCCACATAGTCGAGATCGAGGACCGGTCGCCCGTCGACAATCCCCACGCTGATGGCCGCCACGCTCTGCGTGAAGACTTTCCCGGGATCAACCCCCAGCGGCACCAGCGAATGAACGGCATCGACCAGGGCGATAAACCCGCCCGTGATGCTCAGCGTCCGCGTGCCGCCATCCGCTTCTAAAACATCGCAGTCGATCGAAATCGTGCGCGGGCCGAGAGCCTCGTGGTCAATCACGGCTCGCAAGCTGCGCCCAATCAGCCGCTGAATCTCGGTCGAGCGGCCATCGATCTTGCCGCTGCGGTCGCGGGCCTTGCGCGGAGCCGTACTGCCGGGCAGCATGCTGTATTCGGCAGTGACCCAACCCGAGGGCTTGGCCTCACGCATCTTCCACGGGGGGACCGATTCCTCGACGCTCGCCGTACAGAGGACCGTCGTCCTCCCGGCTCGAATCAGCACTCGCCCCGCAGCCGCGCCATAATAGGGCCGCTCGACCGAGATCGGTCGCAGTTGATCGGGGAGGCGTTGGTCGTGGCGGGGTGCTGTCATGGGAGTCGGGAGTCGGGAGTTGGGGTAGCTGCGTTCGCCAGAACGCGGGCTTCCGGAACCCGCGTTGAACACCGGAGGAGACTTCGGAAGTCTGTTGGCACCCGACAACGCCGGGGAGTCGGGAGTCGCGAGGGCGTGAGTGGGAGGGCGAAGCTCCTGCGGAGCCGCGAGCTAGGGGATGCGCGGACTCGCGGATACGGCTCGGCAGGAGGCCTCGCCCTCCCGGCTTTCCCCCCGCAGCATCCCGATTTTTTGATCCACACACAACCGCTGGCCGTTATGATTTCAGAGCGCGAGATCATTCGCGCCCGCGAGGAGGTTTCGGCATGCAACTCATCTTGAACACCTTCCTGGCTGCTTGGGGCCACGCGCGGCGTCTCGTGGTGTTCGTGGTCGGAGGGACGGTCTTGCTCTTCGGGATCGCCTTAATCGTGCTCCCGGGCCCAGCGTTCGTCGTGATTCCGATGGGGCTGGGGATTCTGTCCATCGAGTTCGTCTGGGCTCGGGTCTGGCTTCAGAAACTCCGCCAGACTGCCGAGGCCGCCGCCCAGCGTGTTCGAGAAATGGGGACGAAGAACACGAATGTGTGAGTGTCGCCTTTCGCCCCGCGAAAGAGCGTTCTTTCCCGGAGCGAAAGACGACACTCTCTGACGCCTCATTCCTCCGTCTCTCACTGCCAGTCGTGTGAACCCTCATGACAAATTCTGTTTGGCACATCGGTGCGCTCTGCTGGCGACCTGGCCCGTTGCCCCGCCTGATGGGGATCGTGAATGTCACTCCCGACAGCTTCTCCGATGGCGGGCGGTTTCTTGACCCGCAGGCGGCGATTGCGCTGGGGCTCCAACTCGTGGCCGATGGAGCCGCGATCCTCGACATCGGCGGCGAGTCGACTCGTCCGGGGGCCGAGCCTGTTTCGGAGAGCGAGGAGCTGCGGCGGGTGATCCCGGTCATCGAGGCCCTCACACAACAAGTCTTGGTTCCCCTCTCCATCGACACCATGAAGGCCCGCGTGGCCCGCGAAGCCCTGCAAGCCGGGGCCTCCGTCGTCAACGATGTCTCTGGTCTCCTGGCCGATCCCGAGATGGAGTCGGTCTGCGCAGCCTCCGACTGCGGCCTCATCGTCATGCACCGGCAAGGCACCCCGCCAACCATGCAACTGGCCCCGACCTATGTCGATGTCGTGGCCGAGGTCCGCCGCTTCTTCGAGAACCGGCTGCGCGATCTGACCGCTGCCGGGATCGCCGCCGAGCGGATCATGTTCGACCCCGGCATCGGGTTCGGGAAGACCGCCGAACACAACCTGCAACTGCTGTCGCATCTGGCTCAGTGTCGAGTGAGCGACAGACCGCTGCTGGTCGGACATTCGCGCAAGCGATTCTTGAAGCGGCTGCTCGGTCGGGAGGTTGATGAACGCTCTTCCGGGACGCTCGGGGTGGCCCTGGCCCTGGCGGCGCAGGGAGTCGACTTGATTCGGGTGCATGATGTGGCTCCTCTGCGCGATGCCCTCGTGGCCTGGCACGCGGTGCTGACCGGGGAGATCGCGCCGCAGGCGTAAACCTCACGCGGTCCCGAGTCAGACGTAGCCGCCCCTCGCCAGAGGGCGGGCAGCAGGCCAAGTCGCCCATGTGCTGGCGAAACGTAGCGACGAGAGCTGTCTCACTTCCATCTCTGTGAAGTAGAAACACGACAAACCAGCCAACCCCGATGGCATCTTGTCGAAATCATCAAATCAGTCGCGACTCCGGGAATTGTCGAAATCAGGGGGCCTGCTCGTACGTCAGTGTCGGAGAACCAGTCCGTGACCTCTCTCAGAACAGGGAAGACCATGCTGCGTTGGAATGTCGGCAAGATCATGATGGCCTGTGTTGTCGGACTCGGCCTGGTGTGGGCCTGCCTCCCGCAGGCGAGTGCGAAACCCGCACGCGAACTCTCCCTGCTGCAAATGCTCGAAGAGTTTCGCTACCCCGAATCGCAGCCGCTGGGTGGAGTGACGATGAGCGACGGGGCCACCATGCGGGGCGGCGAACGCACGGTCCCCTCGACCCGTTGCGACACGATCATCACCACGCCGGACGGCTTCGAGAAAGTCGTCGACTACTACGTCAAAAAGTTCGGCATCACCGAGGAACACGCTCCGCCCGCCAAACCGGTCGACGCCCCCGAGGGAGGCCAATCGGTCTTCATCCAGAACGACTCGCTGGAACGACCGTTCCAACTGCGGATCATCTCTGTGAATCGGGACGCTACCTCGACGACGCTCGTCATCAGCCGGGCCCAGAGCGAGAAGGTGACGCATATCGCGTGGTCACATTACGTGCGGTAAGGACATGGTCCAAAACAACTTCCCGTTTTTACCCAAGGGAGTTGAACAGAAGGCAACGAAGGAAACGAAGGGTCATGTTTGAAGTTTCTTCGTTTCCTTTGTTGCCTTCTGACCAAAATCAAATCGGGAAGTTGTTTCGGACCAGTTCCTAGTTGGACAGCGCCAGTATTCCCAGTTGGTGTGGAAAACTTCAGCTGTTCATGATTGATCGATTGGAATGCAGGACTTGATCTGGTCGACATCGACTCCGAGTTGCTCGTACAGTTCGCGGCGGGTTCGAGTGTGAGAGC
>JAYTFV010000342.1:0-6112 GCA_043734065.1 Planctomycetota bacterium | reverse complement strand
CTGCAGAATCATAGATACTGGACTGCCGGTGCAACTGCATTTCTTGGCGTTCATGATCCCCTCAACCGTTCTGTGACTATGTCCTGAATGACGCTTGACTGGAACTCCCATCCCCCGAACAAGTGAAACAATGGTCTGACGACCGCCTCGACGTATTGGCCAATCGCACTTACTGATGTCGCGACGGGAATTGTAGCATACTCAACGATCTCATTCTGTTCCGCAACAGTTCCATACGCGCGATTCCCCTTTCTTGGATCGATCCATGAACACAATTGGCGTCCCTTCAACTTTCGCCAGCGAAACGCAAAGGCAAGATTGTTCTTGCTATCCTCACCGCAGTATTCCTTCGCGAACGCAAGGCAAATCGCAACAGTCTCTGCTACACGGTTTGTTTCCTCCAAGAACTCAAGCGTGGTCATAGGCGTACTTCCGCTGTGCATATCATCAGCAAAAGCCTCCACATAGTAGAATTGCCCCAATGCCTCCATTCGTGAGAAGTCCATGAAATTGAACGTTTGATTCACAAATTCAAATGACTCCCATCCCTTGTCCACAAATTTGCGATGTCCAAGGGAATATCCTCCAGTCAGGTCTGCGAAAGGAGGCCAACCAGTGTGCCGAGGAATCTGTAGAAACCTGTACATGTACTGCTCGCTCAGTTCTGGCTTGGAGAACTCCCCAAGAATAATCGCTGCCACCTCGCGAGTCCCCGTCTCGGGAGCTTTTGGAACGTGCGAGTCTCTTGCTGCCACAAACCGTAAATACATCGAGTCCAAATATGGGATTAGTCGATCTTTTGGGGTAGGTTCTGTCACCTTTGCAAGGACACTCTGGAGTGCGATCAACAGACTTTCGGAGTCAATTCCTGAAAGTTGTCGGCGTACGAAAGCTCCAATATCGGCTTCCCGATTGTCAAAACAGTTCTTGATCAATTTCGGCCAGTCAGTCGAGCCCGCCTGAGCAGTACTCACTCTTCCATTTGACTCAAGCGTACGAACGTATGCAATATTCGCTTTCATCAAATCGCCAGCTTTGTTCTTCTCCGTATCGTTCTTCGGGAGGTTATGCTTACTGAAAACGGGGGTTTTCACGCCGCTCGGCACTTCGATCATGACTCGCGAGTGCCCTTCCAGAGGGACAAAATGCACGCGTATCTCAAAAGCCTCAGTTGAGTTCTTCGAGAGTATTTCCTGAATGTTATCGGAGTGGTATCGAACCTGAATGTCCGGTGGAACATCGTCGTTGACACATCTTCCGTTGTTATCAATACCAAGGATCAAAAATCCGCCATTGTTATTGCGAAGTGCTATACACCCCTTCGCAATTGTGGCTTTCCCAATATCGATCGTCGGGTCAAGCCATGGCTTCCACTCGGTGTCAAGAGACTCGTGTGTCGACCTGAGTCGCTGAAGGAGTTCGTCATTACTTGCAGCCATGTCAAGTGTCCTCAGTTCCGAGTCGTTTTGTAAGTGGCAGGTTGCATGTCATGCTGATCATCGTGTGGGGTCGTTGAATGCCTAGAACATAACATGCGGTTGCCGAAACGCGAAGTACACCACACCGCAACGAATTGCAGCTTCCAAGGAACTGTTCCATGTGACAGCCCCGCGAGGGTGAATTCGCAGGGCTGTCCTTGTTGGAATAGTCTGAAGCCTCACGCCGTTCTCGGATCCACCTTCTCCGGGTTGATGCCGAGGTCTTTGAGGGCTTGCGGCAACTGAGCCTTGTCGAAGGCTCCTTGTTTCGAGAGGGCCAGGAGGGCGGCGTAGGCGGTGCATTCGGCGTCGATTTCGAAGTGGCGGCGGAGGGCTTGTCGCGTGTCGCTGCGACCGAAGCCGTCGGTGCCCAGGACGGTGTACTCGCCGGGGACCCATTGGCGGATTTGATCGGCGACGGCGCGGACGTTCTCGCTGGCCGAGATGAACGGACCTTTCTCGCTGGCCAGGATGGTTTCCAGGTAGCCCTTCTTCGGCGTCTCGGTCGGGTGCAGGCGGTTCCAGCGGTCGGCGGCCAGAGCGTCGCGGCTCAGCTCATTGAAGCTGGTCACGCTCCAGACATCACTGCCCAGGCCGTACTTGTCCTTGAGGATCTTCTGCGCCCGCAGCACGCTGGGCAGCGCAGTGCCGGAGCCGAACAACTGGGGCCGGATCTTCTGTTCTAATGCCGAATCAACGCGGGACAGGCGGTAGATCCCCTTGAGGATGCCGTCCTCGACGCCGCTGGGCATGGCGGGCATCTGATACGTCTCGTTATAGATCGAGAGGTAGTAGAACACGCTTTCGTTGTCGACGTACATCCGCCGCAGGCCGTCCTGAATGATGACAGCCAGTTCGTACGCATACGCCGGGTCATAGGCGATCAGGTTCGGGACCGTGCTGGCCATCAACTGGCTGTGACCATCCTCGTGCTGGAGTCCTTCGCCGTTGAGGGTCGTGCGTCCGCTGGTGGCTCCCATCAGGAACCCCTTGCAGCGAGAGTCGGCGGCCAGCCAGATCAGATCGCCGACCCGCTGGAACCCGAACATCGAGTAGTAGGTGTAGAACGGGATCATCTGCACGCCAAGGTTGGCGTACGCGGTCCCGGCAGCGACGAACGAGCCCATCGCCCCGGCCTCGTTGATCCCCTCTTCGAGAATCTGGCCATCGATCGACTCGCGGTAGTAGTTGAGGTTTGGCGAGCCATCGGGAGCGATCTTGTCGACAGGCTCGTACATCTGGCCCTTGCTGGAGTAGATGCCGACCGCGTTGAACATGCCTTCGAAGCCGAAGGTGCGAGCCTCATCCGGAATGATCGGGACGACGCGTTTACCGATCGCCTTGTCGCGCATCAGGCTCTGCATGATGCCGCCGAAGGCCTGCGTCGTGGAGCTGGTGCCGCCTTCCGTGCCTTTGATTTGACGGGCGAAAGCCTTGTCATCCAGAGCCGGGATGGCGAGCTTCTCTTCCGTTGGCTTCCGAGAAGGAATCGCGCCGCCGAGCTGGTCGCGACGGGCCTTCATGTAGGCGATTTCAGGGCTATCGTCGGAGGGCTTGTAGTACGGAATACTATCGATCTCGTCATCCGAGACCGGGATGCTGAACCGGTCACGAACATGCCGCACTGAGTTGTCATGCAGCTTCTTGGCGTTGTGGGCGATCATCTTGCCCTCCGCCTCGGAGCCGAGTCCGTACCCTTTGATCGTCTTGGCCAGGATCACGGTCGGAGCGCCCTGGTGATCGGTCGCCGCCTTGAACGCCGCGTAGACCTTCTCCGGATCGTGACCACCACGTCGCAGCTTCTTGAGCTGTTCGTCGCTGAGGTGGTCGACCATGGCCTGGAGTTCGGGGGTGTTGAAGAAGTGGTCGCGGATGTAGGCCCCGTCGGCGGAGATGTAGTTCTGGTACTGGCCGTCGACGATTTCGCCCATGCGTTTGACGAGCTTGCCCTC
The DNA here is from genome assembly GCA_043734065.1 of Planctomycetota bacterium. Classification (GTDB taxonomy): domain Bacteria; phylum Planctomycetota; class Planctomycetia; order Planctomycetales; family Planctomycetaceae; genus TH-plancto1. The sequence goes on along the minus strand of JAYTFV010000342.1, from coordinate 2,682 downwards.
GGTGTCCTTGGCGAGGATCGAATCCCAGTCATTGCCCCACACGACCTTGATACAGTTCCAGCCCGCGCCGCGGAAGGCCCCTTCGAGTTCCTGGATGATCTTGCCATTGCCCCGCACCGGACCATCGAGCCGTTGCAGGTTGCAGTTCACGACCCACACGAGGTTGTCGAGCTTCTCGCGGCAGGCGAGAGTGATCGCCCCGAGGGTTTCCGGTTCGTCGACTTCGCCATCGCCGACGAAGCAGTAGACCCGCGACTTGCTGGTGTCGATGATGCCGCGATGGTGCAGGTAGCGCAGGAACCGGGCGTGGTAGATCGAGCAGATCGGCCCCAGGCCCATCGACACGGTCGGGAACTGCCAGAAGTCTTCCATCAGCCACGGGTGCGGGTACGAGCAGAGTCCGGTCCCGCGCTCACTCTCCTGGCGGAAGTGTTCGAGCTTCGACTCATCCAGTCGACCTTCGAGGAAGGCCCGCGCGTACATCCCCGGTGAAGCGTGCCCCTGGAAGTAAACCATGTCGCCGGTGTGATCGGCGGTGCGTCCATGGAAGAAGTGATTGTAGGCGACCTCATACAGCGTGGCCGACGACGCGTAAGTCGAGATATGCCCGCCAACGCCGCCTTCCATGGCCCGGTTTTCGTCGGCGTCCCACGTGGTCTTCTTATTCGCCCGCAGGACCATCGCCATCGCGTTCCAGCGGATGTAGCTCTTGATCTTCCGCTCGATCTCCAGGTTGCCGGGGTAGCGAGGCTGATCTTCCAGCCCGATCGTGTTGATATACGGCGTGGTGGCCACGAAGGGGATCATCACCCCCTTCAGGTAGGCCCGCTCCTGTAAATTGACCAGCAATTGCTGCACACGGTCCGGGCCATAGCGGTGGATCACGTCCTCCAGCGAAGCGAACCACTCTTGCAGTTCGCTCGGATCGATCCCCGGTACGGCCCCATCAACGGCGTGTTCTACGTGGTCAACAGACATGTTCAGGATGGTCCCTTGAGTGTCGCCTTTTGCTCCGCAAAAGGACGCTCGTTGGCGGAGCGAAAGGCGACATGAATCCGTGGTGTACCAACACCTCCAGCGCGGCCCGTGAGCCTCGCTCCCGGGAATCGACGGCCCATTGTGACAGGCTGGCCAATTTTGGCAACGCCCCCAGTGGGGAGGGGAGAATTCCGATGAGTGCGACAGGCAGAATCGGCTGGAATGAGCAGCAGAATGGCCGAACGTGATGAGAGCGCGGATATGACGAGGTCTGCCGCCCTTGGATTGCAGATCGCCCGAGAATCGCGAACATGGTGCGATTGGTCTACCAAGTTGAAGATGAGGGGTAGCTGCGTTCGCCAGAACGCGGGGAGCCCGCACTCTGGCGAGTGCAGCTACCACACCAATTGAAGTGGGTCGACCACGAGTCCGCTCCTGAATGAAGGTTCCCAGCCCAGAATGCCTCTTGTGCCCGATGAATGGCTCGCCTCTGCGGTGGCATGGGTCCGCTCGCGAACCCCGCTGGTGCCGCGTGTGGGCATCATCCTGGGGAGTGGGCTGGGTGGGTTCGCAGCCGAGGTCGTGGCGGAGGCTGCGTTCCCCTATGGTGAAATCCCCGGTTTTCCGGTGTCGACGGCGATCGGGCACAAAGGCCAGTTGACGCTCGGGCAGTTCGCAGGCGTTCCCGTGGCGGTGCTGGAAGGGCGATTTCACCTGTATGAGGGATACACAGCGGATCAGGTGGTCCGGCCGATTCACTTGCTGCGAGAGTTCGGCGTGGAACTGCTGGTCGTGACCAATGCCGCAGGCGGTCTGAATCCGGGTCTCCGCATGGGGGATGTCGTGGTCGTGGAGGATCATGTGAACCTGATGTGGGCCGGACCTGGGGCGGCCTCCGCAGTCGGGAGGGCGAAGCTCCTGCTGAGCCGCGAGCCGGGGGACACGCGAACTGGCGTGAGCGGCTCGGCAGGAGCCTCCCCCTCCCGAGGAGCCTCGCCCTCCCGAACGCGACCCTCCCATTCCCTGTACGACCCCGAACTGGCCGCATGGGCGTTGGAGGCCGCGCGCGCGGCCGGGACGAGTGCGACGCGCGGGGTCTACATCGGCATGACCGGTCCGAACTATGAGACGCGAGCCGAGTACCGCTGGCTGCGGCAAGTCGGCGACCTCGTCGGGATGTCGACCGTACCGGAGGTTCTGGCCGCTCGCAGCCTCGGGATGCAAGTTCTGGCGCTCTCCGTCGTGAGCAACGAGTGCAACCCGGACGCCCTGGAGCCGACCGACGGAGCCACGGTGGTCGCCGCGGTGTCGCGAGCCGAGGGGCGGCTCCGGTCGATCGTTCGCACGGTGCTGAGGCGCTTGGACCATTCCCGTTGACCGTGTTCTCAGACTCCGGCCAGCCGTCCAAAGCGGCCCGTGCTGCACCCCGAAGGGGTGAAACATCACAGCCCAGGGTCGCGACCGAAGGGAGCGCACCCTGGGTGAGATCGCCCGCGGAGGACGAACCCTGAAGGGGTTCCACACATGGCGTGCGGGTGGACAACCCCTTCAGGGTTGGTGTTCCCCGGGCCACGTTTCCCAGGGTGCGCTCCTGCGTCGCGACCCTAGCCCAGATAATTCAGGAGTAGACCACGAAACACACGAAATACACGAAAGCCAGAGGGGCGTTGAACATCACCAAAAACACAGTGTCATTCAGAGTCA
>JAYTFV010000341.1:0-3078 GCA_043734065.1 Planctomycetota bacterium | reverse complement strand
GGACTTGCGCCCGGCTTTGAAATCTGAATAATCCCTTCCTGTGAGAGGCTTGATCGTTCACGCAGGGAGGTCCGTCATGGTTCGAGAGACGCAAGAGTTGGCACAGATTCGTGTGGGCCTCGAAGAGGTGCTGTGTCATTTTCGGGAGTTGGAGGATCCGCGAGAACCGATCAACATTAAACACTCATTAGAGAGTGTCGTAGTGATCTCGATCATGGGGATCTTGGCGGGCGCAGCGGGACCGACATCGATTGCGGAGTGGGCGAAGTCGAAGTCGGTGTTTTTAATCGACCTCTTGTCGCTGGGTGCCACTGGCGAGTGCTTTGACTCGCCAGTGCTGGGGGACCAACAGCATCGAGAGAGACGGTTCACGCTCGCAGACACTGGCGAACCCCAGCGACCTCCAGTGACACCCAGCGTGCGGGGAACGATGCGGAAGGGCGAGGCTCCTGCCGAGCCGCCAGTGGACATCCTCTCTGTCTCGCCCGTGGCACCCGCAGCGTCTTCACCCCGAGCGGAGATGATCCGTTGGGGCTCATCCACAACGTTCATGTTCGTCGGATCCAGAACTGACAGGCATCGAGGAGTTGTCGCTGGGACAGATTAGGCAGTCTTCGCGGGCAGGCGGATCGGTGGGCTGGGCGGGCGAGGTTCTCGGCGAACGACCAAGCGGTCTCCGAGGGCATCACGTTCTCTCGCGTCGCGTCCGATGGCCGCGACATCGTAATTGAACTGCGCGGCGAGCTGTTCGCGAATCATTCGAATTTCGGCCACCACGGGATCAGTAGGCATCGTCGATCTCCAAGATTTCTTGCGGAGTACAGATCACGGGAGGCTCACAGCCCAATTCGCGACAGACCGACGCAATCCGTTTCTGGAGTGCCGGATTGGCGATGTGTTTGCAATTCCACGTCAGCATCAATTCTATGCCATGCACTGCAGCGACGGAAATGTGATACGCATCGATGACCGCTTTGGGAGGCAGTGGGACTTTGCGGACCAGTGCGTCCGCGAGTGCTTGGGCGGCCTCACTCACTTCCAACAGTGGAATCCCGTCGAGAAAGACAAGCCGCTCCTGCGCCGCGACCGGATCGCCCCTCGAACATTCATCGATCACATAGCGGGACACGAACAACTCGTACTGCTGGCGCTGATTGTCCCACCAATCACGAGTGATTTGTTGATTGGCCGCCATCCGCAGGACACCGCTCAATCGCATAGCCCAGCAACCGATGATGCTGGTTTCGAGATAGACCGACGGTATTGGAACATCGTCCATGTTCGTCTCCGCGCTGCCTGTGTCTGCGAAGGTGTGGGATACGACTCAAGAATACCCGCCCGCCACCACCGGGAGAAAGACCACGCTTCGCGGACTCGAAGTCGTGGTCCGTCATTTCAGCAAACTCCGGTCGAGTACGAACCGTGCCCGTTCGAAGTACGGCTGCCAGGTGATCTCGGGCTTCCCGTCGCGGAGGCAGTCGCGGACCTTGGCTAGTGTGTTGAGGGCCATGTGCGGGCAGCGGTTGCAGGCACACGTCTCGCCGGTATCGGTCATGATGCCAGGCACGGGGATGTACTCGTGCCAGGGGGCGATCTTGTGCAGCGGGTGGATCATGTTCGCTTCGGTGGCGACCAGGAACTTGGTCGGCTCCTTGCGGGCGAACACGTACTGCCGCATCTTCTCCGTGCCGCCGACCACGTCTGAGATTTCCAGAATGTTAGGTGGACACTCCGGGTGAGCAATCACAATACAACCGGGGTTGTTCTTCTTGGCCCGGTTCAGGTCTTGAATGCTGAACACCTCATGCACCATGCAGGAGCCGGGCCACAGGATCATCGGGCGACCGGTGACCTCGGTGATGTACCGACCCAGGTGCTGGTCCGGCACGAACAAGATTTCCTTGTTCTTGTCGACCTTGGTCTCGATGATCTCGCGGGCGTTCCCGCTCGTGACGATCCAGTCGCACAGGGCCTTCACCGCAGCTGTGGTGTTGATATAGGCGACGGTCTCGAACTCGCGTCCCTGGACTCGCAAGGTCTTCTGGTAAGCGTCGAGCCGGTCGGCGGGGCAGCTATCGGCCAGCGAGCAGCCCGCGTTGAGGTCGGGGAGCAGCACCCGCTTCTCGGGGTTCATGATCTTGGCGGATTCGGCCATGAAGTGGACGCCCGCGAAGACGATGGTCTTGGTCGTGACCTTGGTGGCGTCGCGGGCCAGCTTCAGTGAATCGCCGGTGAAGTCGGCGATGTCCTGAATATCGCCATCCACATAGAAGTGGGCCAGGATCGTGGCGTCGTGCTGCTTCTTGAGCTGGTCGATTTCTTCGATCAGATCGAGCGGATCTTCGGTCGACTCCTGGGGAGTGAACGGACTGGAGAGGACCGGAAGTTCAGTGAAGGGAGGCATGGATCAGCCCTGCGTTTCGAGACCCGCCATGGAGCATGGCATTGGAGCAGACAGTGCCCAAGTGCCGCACCAGTATCTTACCTGCGGCAACGCACTGTTTCACAGTGCGTTGGTATTCAGGCGTCAGTCGTCAGTCAGAGATGAGTTGCCGAACTTCACAAAGTGCGTTGCCGTGCGTGAGGGCCTTCTGGCCGATCGCTGAAAGAACCTTTCCGCCCATCGAAGGAGTCCAGGGGCTGACGCCGCCCGGCTCGCCTGCTGTGCGTGGGAGGCTGGCCTGATGGCTGATGGCTGATGGCCAGAGAGGAGCCGCTCCACTTCTGCCTCCCGACTCCCGACTCCCAGAATTCCTATTGACCAATTCGTGTTCTGCGGTGAAAACTGGCGGTTCGGAAGGATCCGGGCGCGGAGGCAATTCGCCTTTGCGGGATGAAGGAAGGAGCCGGGCGGACTATGTACAAGCTCTTGTTGGCCACGAAGTACCTCAAAACTCGCATGATTGCCTTCGTCAGCATCATCAGCGTCACGCTGGGGGTGGCGACGATGATCGTCGTCAACAGCGTCATGGCAGGGTTCAGCGGCGAGATGCAGGACCGCCTGCGCGGGCTGTTGTCGGATATCGCCATCATCACCCACAACTCCGACGGGTTCGTGGACCCCGAGAGAATCATGCG
>JAYTFV010000340.1:0-9579 GCA_043734065.1 Planctomycetota bacterium | reverse complement strand
GACTTGCTCTTCACGAGCTGGGTGACGCTGTGCTTCTGAAGGATCGAGAGGACGATCTCGTTGTGCTCGGCGGCGTCCTTAGCCCAGTGGACGTGGACTCCGTGCCGCTCGGCGTTGGTCTCGAACTGCTCTAAGAGGTCGGCCAGATTCGCCAGCGTGTGCTTCTTGATCTGCGAGGCGGCCTCGCGCAGTTCCTCCCACTCGGGGACGGTACTCGCGGCCTTGTCCCGCTTGGTGCGGACGAACCACAGCGTCTGGTCGTGCCACTGAGCGCGTTCGCCGTTGGCAATGAACGCGGCAGCTTCTTCGGGATGGGACTTGGAAGAGGTAACCATGAGGACGGCTCTAGAGTGGAGTCAGCAAACACCCTGATTGTAGCGTCGTCGGTCGTAGGGTGGGAGAAGTCGCTTTGGGCGCTGGCCCACCATGTCGGAGACAACGTGGCTCTTAGTCGAGAAAACGTGGCTCGCCGGAAGGCGGCAACTGAGGTGGGTTGGACAGAGTCGGGCTGGGGTCAGGTCGCGTTTGTGAAGGCTGCGGCATAGCATGGAGGTCAAGTGCGGTGTAGCACGGGATTAATTCCAGCGGTCCGTCGCAACTCGTTATCCAGTCTGATGCATCAAGATTGACAAGTCCATGCCGCACCGCCAGACTGAGGTAATATTCTACCGCTATTCTGCGGTAGAACACCTGTTAGGAGCCGTAAAACAATAACTTACCGGATCCGGAACACCCAACTCGCTTGAAACTTGCGGGGAGGGCGGTCTAAATCGGTAACTTATTGTTTTACGGTTCCTTAGGCCACAAAAACGAGGCACACATGGCGACGTTTCAGTACGAGCTTGTGGACCCGCCAACCGAAGCACGGGCCCGCGAACTCTGGCTGCAACACGCCGCTGGATTCATCGTTTTCGAGGATGTTCGCCGGTTTGCGATGGAGCAGATTGAACCGGGCCTCTCCGCCGAAGCGGTAACGGCAGCCAAGAAGGGGATCGACGATGCGGTGTACGGCTTGATGATGGTCATCGACGGTGTGTCTGGCGGCATCTCGAACGCTAATCACAACGTCTACATCGATTTCATCGTCCGGCTCGCCAAGCGCAAGAATTCAATAGACGATGGTCTGCTGTCAGAGGTTGACTTGCGACAAGGCGACGGAATGTGCATGGGTTATCACGGATGGCTCGAAAGCGATTTCGGGAAAAATCCCGTCGCGTTATCAGCAAAGCCCAAGTCGAAGTCGGTGAAGAAACCGCCCAAAAAGAAACGCACTTAGGTCTGGGGGAGCCTGGCCTAACCAACGGATGAAGCTGACCGGGGCCGCCATCCTGGTTTCGCGCGGCATGAAGGTCTAGCAGGCGGCCCCGGCAGCTTATCCTTATCGTTAGGCCCGGACTGCAACCACTCCTCGCCACCATATGCTCCACTCGGGTCACGCTCGGATTCCGCAGAGCGGCTCCAATGTCATTCATCACAGCCCCCGGATGTTGACAACCCCGTCAGGATTCGGCGAGTTCGATCGTCATTCTGCTTTCGGAGCAATTCAAATTTCCGCTCGACCTGTTCCGGAGAGCCGTGAAACAGATACGGCGTGCTGGCACGAATCATGTCCAACGTGATTCGCAACCTCTCACTCGGAGTCATCCGGCGATATGCTTCTAAAGTTTCAGGATGCAGCATGGAAGTCTCCGGGAGAACGGGCAGGACGCTGTTGATTCTATCGGAGAAAAGGGGGGCCGCCGAGTGAGGGCGATGCTCCGCTGCGCAATGCCTTCGCTTCGCAGCTCAACGGGGGGTTAGCGAGACTGCCAGTGGATGCCGGACATTTTACGCTGGCGCACCCTGACTTCTTCCCCACCAACTGCCCAAGAATCAACTCACTGCCCCTGCTGGGCCAGGCGGTTGCCGACCTGATCGAGGATCGCCAGCTTGCCTCCGAACGTTTTGCGCAGGTTCTCGGGCGTGAAGACTTCGCTCACCGGGCCGGACGCGACGAGCCGCATGTTGAGCAGCAGCACATCGTCGAAGTATTCCGGCACGGTCTGCAAGTCATGATGGACCACGAGGGCGGTCTTGCCCTCGGACCGCAGCTCGCGCAGCAGGTCGACGATGGCCCGCTCGGTGGCCGCATCGACCCCCGCGAACGGCTCATCCATCAGGTACAGATCGGCTCCCTGCACCAGGGCGCGGGCCAGGAACACGCGCTGCTGCTGGCCGCCGGAGAGTTGGCTGATTTGGCGTTTGGCGAAGTCGGCCAAGCCCACCTTGTCGAGGGCTTCGAGTGCCTTCGCCTTCCATTTACGGCTCACCGGCCAGAACCAGCCGATCTGCCGATACAGCCCCATCGCCACGACATCCAGAGCCGTGACCGGGAAGTCCCAATCGACGGTCGTTCGCTGCGGCACATAGGCGACCCGGCCCCGAATCTCGCTGTACGGTTTTCCGAAGAACCGCACGCCGCCCGCCACCTTGGGGATGAGGTCGAGCGCCGCCTTGATGAGCGTACTCTTCCCCGCTCCGTTCGGCCCGACGATCGCCACCAGCCGACCGGGCTGGGCCTGGTAGTCGATGTCCCACACCACCGGTCGCCGGTGATAGGCGACGGTCATATCGTGCAGTGACAGGGGAGACCATTCGGGGTGATCTTCGGATCCCCCGACCGGGCTGGACATGACGGACTCGCTGGCGGAGGGAAGGGTTCGGGGACAGGGGAGGAGACCGGATCATAGTCCTCGTCGAACTCCATTGCACGGGGGAGGCGCGAGCCGCAGAATGCGCTGGGGAGTGCATTCTCCAGTGGGTGCTCCTCCCATCCCGGAGGGATGACAGACATTAGCCGGTGGTTGAGCGAAGCGACACCACTGGTTGAGGATTCTCTGTGAAATGCCTTGCATCCCGGAGGGATGCCAGAAGACTCGACTCGCGGGCGATTGGGGGGGAGGGCGAGGCCAGTGCTGTAAACATGATCGCCGAGACTGGTCCCGCTGATTGTCGGCGATTTCTCCGAAATCGCTGGTGCCATAGGATTGGCCAGCGGAGTGTGGAGTCGCCAGCCGAAGCAGCGATTTCGGAGATATCGCCGACATTCAGGCCGCGTCCCTGCGTCTCAATCATGTTCACAGCACTGGTCTCGCCCTCCCGGTCTGGACACAACGTCACGGTTAGCCCCTCTGCCATCCCTCTGGGATGGGGAACCCTGTGGGGCACGCATCCACCGGTGGTGTCGCTTCGCTCAACCACCGGCTAATTTCTGTGACCCCTGCCGGGGTCGGATGCGGAGATGCCGTTGACGACCATGTAAAAGTAACTCGTCCCTCCCAACGGCTCGACCTCGAAGGCATCATCCTCTGAACTGTCTGTCATCCATGCCCCTCAAGAACACCCTTCGCGAAATCCCCGCCGAGCATGTCGAGGCCGCGTCGCTGCATCTGCGCAAGACGGACCAGACGCTCCGACGACTCATCGACTCCCTCGGCCCGTGCCAGATCAACCTCGACCCCGAACCGTTCCCGGTCCTCGTCCGCTCCATCATCGCCCAGCAGATCTCCACAGCCGCCGCCTCCTCGATCGGCAAGCGACTGGCCGCTTTGCGAGGTCGAAAGAAACTCTCTGTCACTTGGATTCAAAGCTGTTCGGATGAGGAGCTGCGGGGTTGCGGGCTCTCTCCGCAGAAGCTGCGGTACGTGCGCGACTTGGCCGACAAGGTGTCGACGAAGACGGTCGATGTCGCCTCGATCCATCTGCGCCCGGATGAGGAAGTGATCGCTGAATTGACGCAGGTGCTGGGCATCGGCGTCTGGACGGCGCACATGTTTCTAATCTTCTCGCTGGGCCGACTCGATGTCCTGCCGACCGGCGACCTCGGAGTGCGAGCTGCGATCGAGCGCGAGTACCAACTCCCCGCTCACCCGACCCCGAAACAATGCGAAGAGATCGCCGCCCCGTGGCGGCCGTATGCCTCGATCGCCAGTTGGTACATGTGGCGCAGCTCGGACGCGAAGCTGACGCCGGAACAGCGGGAGATGTGGAAGTGAAGATGAACCAGTCGCCAAGTGGGAGTACATCAATGGATAAAGACAATCTCGTTCCCGAGGAGGCACTCAAAGCCTTGCGAGAAACCGTATTCGATCCGAACGCCACACGGCGTTTTGAGATGATGTCGGGAGGATTCCACTGGAGTGATGAATTTCCCAGAGCAGCGCTTGATGCTTGTTTCGACCGACTCAACTATGCTTCGCGGTATGTTATCGCCTATCGAACATCTCTGATTGTTGGTCAACCTAGGGACGAATTTAAGGTGGTTTGGGAACAACTCGAAAGAGAATGCCCGAACTGGCCAGGCCTACTTTCCGAACGAAGATCACCCGAGTTATTGCCAGACCTTGCACTCAGAATGAGAGGGTATCGCAAACTACTTCCACCCACTTGAGGCACTTTCGCATGAGGAGGATGACTAGCGGAATTCCCCTCGGTCCCAAGCTCCGCTTGGGACCGCATATCCCCGAAGCTCCGCTTCGCCCGCGTACCAGTCCCCGTTCTCCCCAGCCAGAGACTCCCCAAGAGTCCCGCCCACTCCCGCACAAGGTGGCAATCCTCCAATGCTCAAGTCGTTTGGTACGAAGCGAAGCAGAGCTTCGGGGATATTCCGTCCCAAGCAGAGCTTGGGACGGAGTTGAACTCAAGCACTATCTCACCTGCATGATGCCCTCCTCGCTATGACCCAACTCGCCAACACCGCCGAAGATCCCCTCTCCACCCCAGTGCAATTCCTCACTGGCGTCGGACCGGCGCGGGCGGCGTTGTTGGCGAAGTTGGAGATCTACACCGCGCGCGACCTGCTGTGGCATCTCCCTCGTGATGTCCTCGATCTCTCCGAGGTCAAGAAGCCGACTCAACTCGTCGAGGGAGCCGTGCAGAGCGTGCGCGGGGTGATCTGCGACAAGGACGCCAAGATCACCAGCACTGGCAAGCACATGGTCGCAGCCCTGTTCGACTGCGACGGGCACTACGTTCGCGGCACGTGGTTCAATCAACCGTGGATGTTCGCGAAGCTGGAGATGGGGCAGCTGTTGCTGGTGGGGGGGAAGCCCAAGCATCGGGACGGGCGGTGGGAGTTCTCGCATCCGACGCTGCAATGGTTGAGCGATGAGGACCGCGATTCCGGGTTCGGCGTCGTGCCGCGCTACCCGCTGACGGAGGGACTCAAGCAGGCGGACCTGCGGAAAATGACCTCGGCGGCGGTCGATCAGTACGCCCATCTGGTCCCGGAGCACCACTACGCGAAGGCACTGGAGCGGTGGAAGATTCTCGGCATCAGCGAAGCCTTCCGGCAGGTCCACAAACCGAACACCGTGGAGGAGTACCTCGCCGGGCGGAGACGACTGCTGTGGGACGACCTGTTTGAGTTTCAAGTCGGGCTGGCGCTGCGGCGGCGGGCCTGGACCACGCGGTCGAAGGCCCCGCCGATTGAGGTCACGGCCAAGATCGATGCCCGCATCCGGAGGCTCTTCCCGTTCGCTCTCACAGCCGGTCAGGAGCAGGCGATCCGCGACATCGCCGCCGACCTCCCGACGGGTCACGCGATGCACCGCTTGATCCAAGCCGATGTCGGCGCGGGCAAGACGGTAATCGCGATCTATGCCCTGCTGGCGGCGGTCGCGGGTGGTTGGCAGACGGCTTTGATGGCCCCCACCGAGCTACTCGCCAGCCAGCACTGGGACACCATTCAAACGATTCTCGCTGAGAGCCGCGTCAAGCGGGCACTGCTCACCGGGCGCATCGGGGCCAAGGAGCAACGCGAGGTCCACGCCGGAATTCAATCGGGCGACATCCAACTCGTCATCGGCACCCAGGCGATCATTCAGGAGAAGGTGAAGTTCGCCAACCTCGGACTCGTGGTCATCGACGAGCAACACAAGTTCGGCGTCGCCCAACGCGCCAAGTTCTCCGAACAGGCTGGGTTCTCCCCGCACATCCTCGTGATGACCGCCACCCCCATCCCGCGCAGCTTGTGTCTCACACAGTTCGGCGACCTCGATCTGACGGTGGTGTCGGACCTCCCCCCGGGACGGCAGCGCGTCGTCACCAGTCGCATCTATGGGATCGCCAGCAAGATCCGCTGCTGGGACTTCATCCGCCAGAAACTCGGCGAAGGACGCCAACTGTACATCGTCAGTCCACGTATCGAAGGCGGCACCGCAGAGGGGGATCAACAGGGGGCCGAGCAGATCTACCGCGAGCTGCCGAAGACTGAACTGGCGGGGTTCAAGGTCGGCATGGTTCACGGTCAGATGGACCCGCGAGAACGATCGCGCGTCATGTCCGACTTCCGCGATGGCGAGGTGCAGGCCCTCGTGGCGACGACCGTGATCGAGGTCGGCGTCGATGTGCCGAACGCGACCTTGATGGTGATCCTTGATGCCGAGCGGTTCGGCCTCTCGCAACTCCATCAGTTGCGAGGCCGCATCGCGCGCGGCAAGTACCAGGGGTACTGCTTCCTGGTTTCGGAGTCGGACACTGCCGACAGCAGCACGCGACTGCACGCGATGGAGCAGACCAGCGACGGGTTCAAGATCGCGGAGGTCGACTTCGAAATGCGCGGGCCGGGTGATGCGTTGGGCACGCGGCAGAGCGGGAGCCTGCCGCTCCGGATCGCCGATCTGGTGCGGGATCACGCTCTGCTCGTCGAGACCCGCGCCGCCGCCCAGAGCCTGCTCAAGACCGAGGCCATCGACCGGCCCGAGTTTGCGCCGCTGAAGTTGCAGGTACTCGACCGGTTCGGGTTGCTGATGGACCTGCAACGCGGCGGGTGAGTGTCGTAGGATGGGCAATCCTGCCCGTCCCCGCGTGACGAACGACCCTGTTGGCAAGGGAGCAACCCCCGTCCCGTGTCACCCGCTGCGGCTTGCGGGGGCGTATCGGGGACGGGCAGGATTGCCCATCCTACTCGCGACATCGCCCGCTCGCCGCCGCTTGGCAAGCCAGCGCGGGACTGTCAAGATAGAGGCCAGTGCGGGTTCCGGGATGTCCGGGCCTCATGACCGAGACAAACATTGCTGGATCTGCTGACATGCCACAACCGAGGGTGTGCGTCCTCCGCGCACCGGGCACGAATTGCGATCACGAGACGGCCCACGCCTTCGATCTGTGTGGCGGGGTCGCGACGCGCGTGCATCTGTTTGAACTGCTGGAGACGCCGAACCTCCTCCGGGACTACCAAGTCCTCTGCGTCCCCGGCGGGTTCAGCTATGGCGACGACATCGGGGCCGGGGTCGTCTTTGGCAGCCAGTTGCAGGGCCAGCTCGCCGAGGCGATTGGTGAATTCCTGCAGCGCGACACCCTGACCCTCGGCATCTGCAACGGGTTTCAGGTGCTGATGAAGGCGGGCGTCCTGCCCGGCGGCGGCACGACTTGGCCGCCCAAGGTCGATCAGCCACCGCCCGCGACGCTGACCTGGAACGAGAACGGCCAGTACACCGCCTTGTGGGTCAAGCTGCGGGGGCAGTCGTCGAACAACGTCTTCCTGCGGGGAATCGACGAGATCGAGTTGCCGATAGCGCATGCCGAGGGGCGCATCGCCGTTCGCGACCGGGCCACGCTCGACAGATGGATCGCTGGCGGTCAGGTCGGGCTGTGCTATAGCGATGCGGAGGGACGGGTGCCCGCTACCGGCGAACTGCTTCCCTACCCGGCCAATCCGAACGGGTCGATCGCGAACATCGCAGGACTCGGCGATCCCACCGGTCGAGTCCTCGGCCTGATGCCGCACCCCGAGCGGTTCCTGTTCGCGACGCAGCACCCGCGCTGGACACGACTGGGGCTGCGGGGTGAGGGCGATGGGCTGAAGCTGTTCCAGAACGCGATCGACTACTTCCGCGCGGGGTAGGATGGGCAATCCTGCCCGTCCTTGAGCGACAGCCGACCTCCGAAAACCGCCCGTTGGGCAGCGAGTGACCCCGTCTCATGTCACCCGCTGGGGCCAGCGGGGGCATCTCAGGGACGGGCAGGATTGCCCATCCTACTTCGTAGGCGATGTCGCTCCGCGACTCGCTCACACTCGAACGGGCCAATGGGCCCGTCCTACGGACCTACTCATGACATTCCCACCGCCGAACGGTCGCAAGGCTCTCCTCACCGGCATCACCGGGCAGGACGGTTCGTACCTCGCGGAATTCCTGCTCGCCAAAGGGTACGAAGTCTGGGGCCTCGTGCGTCGCAGCTCCACGGAGAACCGCTCCCGCATTGCTCATCTGCTCACCCCCGAGGTCGGTTCGCGGCTCAAGCTGCGAGCCGGGGACCTCGCCGATAGCCCGTCGATCCATAATGCCCTCGACGAGGCCCGTCCCGATGAGGTCTACAACCTCGCGGCCCAATCGCATGTCCACGTCAGCTTCGAGTGCCCCGAATATACCGCCGAAGTGACCGGCCTGGGGACACTGCGGATTCTCGAAGCCATCCGGCAATTGGGACTCAAGACCCGGTTCTATCAGGCGTCGTCCTCGGAGCTGTTCGGCAAGGTCGTCGAGACTCCACAAAAAGAAACGACCCCGTTTCACCCTCGCAGCCCGTACGGCTGTGCGAAAGCGTTCGCGTATGACATCACGCGGAATTATCGAGAGTCGTACGGGTTATTTGCGGTGAACGGCATCCTGTTCAATCACGAGTCGCCGAGGCGCGGGGAGACGTTCGTGACTCGCAAGATCACCTTGGCCGTGGCAGCCCTGAAGCACGGACGGACCGAGCCGCTGCAACTCGGGAACCTCGACTCTCGCCGCGACTGGGGTTTCGCCGGGGACTTCGTCGAGGCGATGTGGCTGATGCTGCAGGCGGACACGCCGGAGGACTTCGTCATCGCCACAGGGGAGACGCACACTGTCCGCGAGTTCTGCGAACTGGCGTTCCAGCGGGCGGGGTTGCCGCTGAGGTGGACCGGGTCTGGAGTGGCAGAGAGGGGCCTGGGACCGAATGGGCAAGTGCTGGTCGAGATCTCGCCGGAGTTCTTCCGTCCGGCGGAGGTCGATCTGCTGTTGGGCGACGCGACGAAGGCCCGGACTCAACTGGGCTGGACGCCGAAAGTCAGCTTCCGTCAACTCGTGGAAATGATGGTCGATGCGGACTTGAAGGCTTGATTCCGGCGAAAATGGACAAGGAAACGGCGTGCTGATCGTATGCCGTAACTCATTTTCAGACAATACCATGCGAACACCAAGGGGTTGTCACAGAAAGTCACAGAAAGGTTGTGCAGAACAACTCCGTATGTGTCCTTATGCAATAGAGGGAAAGAAAACCTCGGTCTTCCGGAGAACCCACCATGTCCACTGCCACAAGCACTATCCTCAATCTGGAACAGTACGCTCATTTGTTCAGCAATGAGCAATCCTGCCAAGAATTCGCTGCCGTAATCACGGGCGAACAGAAGGCCGGTTTGCGAATCATTCTGTTCCGTGACCAAGTCATCGGAGCCACGCTGTCGGCTGAGGGGGCCTAGAGCACTTTCGCAATTCCTCTTCACTCGTTTCTCTGGCTTTGCTAGAGTCCCCCCAGTCAAGGAGGACTGCGATGGGGAAGCCTTATTCGGTG
>JAYTFV010000339.1:0-4484 GCA_043734065.1 Planctomycetota bacterium | reverse complement strand
AGGCATCCGCCTCGCTGTTCGATGCACAGGGCCTCTCCCCCGAGGAGGTCATCAACGTTGCCGTCTACGACCAGTGCAACCGCAGCGTGGTCAACATCTCGACGGTCAGCGTCTCGCGCGAGGGGCTGTTCCGGATGGCGATGAATGCGGAAGGGGCCGGGTCGGGAGCGATCATCAGCACGGAAGGGCACATCCTCACCAACTACCATGTGATCGAGGGAGCCAAGCGGATTCAGGTGACGCTGTTCAACGGCGAATCATTCGCCGCCAAGCCGGTCGGGATCGACCCGGTGAACGACATCGCGGTGATTCGCATTGAGGCCCCCGAAGAGGATCTGTATCCGGTCGAACTCGGGGATTCGGACACCTTGCGGGTCGGCATGCGGGTGTTTGCCCTGGGCAACCCGTTTGGCCTGGAACGCACGATGAGCATGGGGATCATCTCCAGCTTGAACCGCACCCTGGAGATTCAGGAGAACTGGGTCATCAAGTCGATCATCCAGATCGATGCCTCGATCAACCCGGGCAACTCGGGAGGCCCGCTGCTCGACTCGCATGGGCGGATGATTGGGATCAATACCGCCATCGCCAGCCGCGTGGCTCAGAGTGCCGGGATCGGGTTCGTGATCCCGATCAACCTGGTGAAGCGCGTGGTGCCGGAGTTACTGGAACATGGGCACGTGGTCCGCGGCGACATCGGGATCACGCATGTCGAGGTGGTGGAGAAGGGGCTGCGGATTGCGAGGTTGGAACCGGACGGGGCCGCGGGGAAGGCGGGCTTGAAGGGGCCGAAGATCAGCAAGCGCGGCGTGTTCAACGTCGAGGATGTGAAGGCCGCCGATATCATCATCGCCGTGGATGCGGAGAAGGTGGCGACCCCGGCAGAGTTCCTGGGGTTCATCGAGAGCAAGAAGCCGGGCGAGAGCGTGACGATTACAGTGCTGCGGGACGAACGTCCGGTGGAGATCACAGTGGAACTGGGTGGAGAGGCGAAGCCGCGCGGGTCGCTCCCGAAGGATGTGCCGAACTGAGGGTGAGTGGTGAGTGGTGAGTGAAAGCCTCTTCTGACTCATCACTCACCCTCTTCAAAATACCGCGTTCGGAGTGGGCCTATAAGCCGGGTTCTGTCGTGAGCGACCATTTCTCTGGGCGGGAGGTTACCCTCGCCGCTCGGTGCGACTTACCCGGACGTCAGACGGAACGGACCGCTCCGTGACCGGACGGAATCGAAGGGAGGAACTCGGGCTCCAGGCCCTAGGCCCTAGGCCCCAGGCACTAGCCCCTAGGCTTCTCCCCACGATTCCATCCGGTCTTCGCCCTGCTTAGTCTTGCTCCCGGTGGGGTTTGCCCTGCCAGTTCTGTCACCAGAACCGCGGTGCGCTCTTACCGCACCTTTTCACCCTTACCGCGCAGCCCCCTTGCGGAGACCGCGAGGCGGTTTGTTTTCTGTGGCACTGTCCCGACCCTTGCGAGTGGTGGGCGTTACCCACCACCGTGTCCTGTGGAGCCCGGACTTTCCTCCATGCAGGTTGCCCCGCACAGCGATCGCTCAGCCCACTCCGAACGTGGCACGTCCATCTTAGGGAGTCGGGAGTTGGGAGACGAGAGTCGGGAGTCGGGAGTCGGGAGTCGGGAGTCGGGAGTCGGGAGTCGGGAGTCGGAGGGCATGGCTGGCCAGTTTGTCAAACTGACCGCTCGAATCAATGTCACGCAAAGGCGCGGAGGCCGCCGAGTCAAGACAGAATTCCGATTCTCACTGCACTGCATTGCAAACACGGGAAGTCTGCGAGCGATGAGAGAATTTTTCGAACTGCCTGGAATCCCTCTGCACCCCGAAAGGGTTGCACAGCATCGCCCAGGGTCGCGACGCAGGAGCGCACCCTGGGAAACGAGGCCCGGGGAACCCCACCCTGAAGGGGTTGTCCACCCGCGTGCCCGGTGTGGAACCCCTTCACGGAGTTGCCCTTCAGAGTTCGTATCCTCGCGGCGTATTACCCCAGGGTGCGATCCCTGCGGTCGCGACCCTGGGCTGTGATGTGTGACCCCTGCGGGGTACAGAGGCGGTGCAAAGTGCGTCTCGCACTCCAACATCTCCTCGTCAGGACCATCTGGTTCCCACTACAATGCCGATCAGGTAATCTGGGCTGACATCGCAGCCCAAGATGATGCTGCGACTCTGCCGAGGGGTAACTTTGCTCCGACCACGGACTCTCTTCGGACGAATAGGATTGTACGGTGCGGTCCGAACGAGCGTGGAGGCTCGCTCCCTCTCACCACCCCACCGCACACCGACCGCACGCTTCCGGAATCCGCCATGGCGACCGACTTCCGCCGCAAGGAACAGCTGTCCGAACTCACCGACAGGATCGTGGAGAGCTACCACGAGATCCCGACAATCAATCATTTGGGTCACTGTCCGCTCCCCAGTGCGGACGTGATGATCGAGATCGTGCAGGACTTGAAAGAGGTGCTGTTCCCCGGCTATCGACGTCGGCAGAATCTGCACATGGGGAATGTGACGTATTACATCGGCGACCTGATCGATGGGCTGCACGATCGGCTGACCGAGCAGTTCGCGCGGGCCTTTCGCTATGCCCACGATGCCGAGGGGGCCTGCTGCGATAAGGACCGTACGCCCGACTTCGAAGCCATCGGTCAGCAGAATGCGATCGAGTTTCTGGAGTCGCTGACCAAGCTGCGGCTGTTGCTCTCGACCGATGCGCAGGCCGCCTACGACGGCGACCCGGCGGCCTCGGGCATTGACGAGGTGATCTTCTGCTACCCCGGCTTCGAGGCGGTGACGATCCACCGACTGGCCCACCAGCTCTACCTGCAGAAGGTGCCGCTCCTGGCCCGCATCATCGCCGAATGGGCTCACAGCCGCACAGGGATTGACATTCACCCTGGGGCGACAATCGGCCCGTACTTCTTCATCGACCACGGAACCGGCGTGGTGATCGGCGAGACGACCGAAATCCGCACCCGCGTGAAGGTGTATCAGGGCGTGACCCTCGGGGCCCTCAGCTTCCAGAAGGACGCCGATGGGAACCTCGTACGCGGCACCAAGCGACACCCGACCATTGAGGATGGCGTGGTGATCTATGCCAACGCCACGGTCCTGGGCGGCGACACGATCGTCGGAGCCAACTCCGTGATCGGGGCCAGCGTCTCCCTGACCAAGAGCGTCCCGCCGAATACCCAAGTGACAATCGACAAGCCCTCGCTCAAATTCCGCGAGGCGTCGTAAGCGTCGCAGAACTCGTCAAAGTCGCCGGACTCTCCGAGTCCGGTGATTCAACGTCAACGAGGCGATACGCACTCTCTCTCGCAAAGAGACCGCGTTCCGCAATCGTTGGAGAACCAAGTCACGCAACGGGGTGGCCCAGACGCTGTTTTGAACGTCTGGGTTGTGGAACAAGACTAGGTTACAGAGAAGACGCCCGCCTTTCAAACCCTCTTGTTCCTGTGTCACCCAGACATCCAAAGCGATGTCTGGGCCACCCCGCCCTATTCATCATCCGAACGACACAGTTCGTAGTCTCCCTCTGGCTGTTTGAATTTCTCATTATCTCTGGTAACTGAAATGATTTCGTCCACAGCATGCATGAAAAGGCTAAGCATTCGCTTAATGTCAGCCGGGACAATCTGAAGTTCAGATTTGCACATTCTGATCCCGTGATTGTGCGTTTTCAGATCTTTGGTTTCGCGACCTCCATTGTGAATAAGGGCGTGTCGAACATCTCGAACAATCCGGATGTCGTGGTGATGCCAACACGCCTCTGAAATATCTTTGTCCAGACCTTCTCGCAGCGCACTTTTGAACTCCTTGACGGTCGAGCGAAGACTTTCTCGACCTGTTCCAACCTTCAAACAGTTGACGAGGAATACTTCGTAAGCATTGAAAAATGCCACATACGACACACGCTGAGAACTCCACAGGCTGAGGCGGAAAGGTGCCGTTCCCATAAACTCGCTCCAAATCAATTCGACTGGAACTCCCACCTCCTTCTTCGATGCGATTTCGTCGCGAGTTTCTGCGGAGATTATTACCAACTCCCTGGTAATTGCAGATCGCATTGAGCAGATCTCCGCGATTCCTGGAAGACGTTGAATCAGTTCATCGACAATTTTCTCAGAATAAGCAAGGATAGTTCTATCGGATGACGCAAACTTACCTCGCCCCAAAGCCGCAGCATGCATGGCCAGTATAGAGGTAGCTGGCAACTGTGCAGTGTATGAAGTGCTGCGCCAGGATAGCTCGAGATCAATGAAGAGCCTCTTTAAAATAGTGCCCTCTTGAATCTGTGAACTGGTCTTTTCGCACCACTCCCCTCGAAGGTAATCTTGGTAAGCAGTTATATCACTTTCGGTGTGAATCTCGCGAACGGCCTCGTTCATTGTGTGCATTCTCCTTTGGGTGACTCGGTGTCGACACTCTATGCAATCAATGACACTCTATGCAATCAAAAGGTTCGTTTAGCAGG
>JAYTFV010000338.1:0-20906 GCA_043734065.1 Planctomycetota bacterium | reverse complement strand
GGGGGCTGACGCCGCCCGGCTCGCTCGTTTCATCAGGCAAACCTAACCCAGTGGCGGGAGAGTGGTTCCAGACTCAAGCCACCCCTCAAAACTTCAAATACCCCAGCATCTTCGGCTTCCGATCCAGGGCGTGACACACCGCAGCGGTCACGATGCGGCGGACCTCTTTCAGTTGTGAGGCGGTCGGGGCCAGATCCGTTAGAGGGGGCGTTGTGTCCCCCGACAACTGTTGCAGCAGTCGCACGCTGCCGGGCTGGATCGCCGCGTGAGCGTAGTCCAGGCGGCCGCACGCCTCGCACAGCAGGCCCGATGGCGTGACCCAATACTTGGAACTGAACGACGGCTTGGCATCTGCGTCCCAGATCGCCGGGGCCTCACACCCCGAGCAGTGCGTGAACCCCGGCAAGTGGCCCGTCTCGCCCAACAACATCAGCTCGAACCGCAGAATCGCGAACCGTGGGTCGCTCTCTTCCTGCAACTGGGCCAGCGTCTGGATCGCCTGGTCGAACAGCTGGGGGTGCGGGTCATGCGTCTCGGTGCCGATGTCGAGCAGTTCGGCCACATAGTACCCGGCGTAGAGCGGCAACAACTGCTTCGAGGTCGGGTGAAACCGGCGAACCAACTGGGCTTCGGTGACGAGATCGAGGGCGTCGTGGTCCTTGCGATAGAGGATGATCTGCACATGGGCCAGCAGATCGATGGCCCCCTCGAACGGCCCCTGGAGCCGCTTGGCCCCCTTGGCCAGGGCGCTCGACTTGCCGAACTCGCGCGTGAAAAACGTCACCACCCGGCTCGACTCACTGAAGTCGGCCAGCCGGATAATCAGAGCTTCGGCTTTTTCAGGGGGCATGGGGGAGACGTACTGAATCGTGATCGAGCTGTGGGTGATGCCCGATTCGGACTGCCGCTCTACAGCCCCGAGCGTTCTCCCGGCTCGCCGCACTGGGTCTGGGCCTGTTGCATCGCTTGGGCGATTTGATTCAGGGCGGGGAGGGCGACGTTGATCCGCTCGAAGATCGGGCGGATGTGGTCCTCCTCAAAACGCTGGGCCATCCCGTCGTTCCAGTGATCGCGCACGCCCCCCCAGGCGATCTGGAGTTGCTCCATCGCTTCCTGCATCCGGCCAGCGGCGGCGATGATGTTTCCGGGGTGCATGGGGGGGGGAGGGTTGATGGTTTATGGTTGATCGACAGAACGCTCAGCGAGGAGTCAGTAAAGCCCACGGGTTGCAATCCGTGGGCTTTGGTCTCACTGACAACTGACAACTGACGACTGAAAACTTCCCCTCACGCCTTCTTCGTCATCTCGTCCCGGACCGTCTCCAGCAGCTTCTTCGTCGCGCGGATGCCCGCGTACTCGTCGATCTTGCCGCCTTCGTATTCGACGCCGACATACCCCCGATACCCGGCGTCGAGGACGATCTTCATCATCTTGCGGTAGTCGGTGTGGGTCTCGTTCCCCTGCTCGTCGAAGTCGTGCGACTTGGCACTGACCGCCTTGGCGAAAGGCATCAACTCTTCGACCCCCTTGTAGCGGTCGTACTCTTCCTTGTCGCTGACCCGGAAGTTGCCGAAGTCGGGCAGCGTGCCGCAATGCGGATGATTGACCTTCTTCATCACGCCCGACAGCCACTGGCCGTTCGACGACAGACCGCCGTGGTTTTCGACGAGCACGCTCAATTGGGCCTGCTCGGCATACTCTGTCAACTTGCCCAGCCCATCGGCAGCCCGTTCCATCTGCTCGTCATATGTTCCGCCGCTGGAAGCGTTGACCCGGATCGAGTGGCAGCCGAGGAAGGCGGCTGCGTCGACCCACTTCTTGTGGTTGTCGACGGCCTGTGTCCGCTTGGCCTCATCGGCATCGCCCAGGGCCCCTTCGCCGTCGCACATGATCAGCAGGCTCTTCACACCCAGGTCGGCGGCCCGCTTCTTCAACTCGCCCAGATACTTTTCGTCCTTGGCCTTGTCCTTGAAGAACTGGTTGACGTACTCGATGGCCTCGATCCCGAATTCTTCCTTGGCGATCTTGGCGAAGTCGAGAGCGTCCAGCTTCTTCTTAAAGAACGCATCGTGCAGCGACCACTGGGCCAGCGAGATCTTGAACAGCGGCGCATCGGCCGCCGCCGCCCAGGCCGCTCCCGGCACCACCGCCACGGAGGCCGCCACAGCGGACCACTTCAAGAAATCGCGACGAGATGATCCACGCATGTTGTTCTCCAGGGGGTCTTCAATCACTGAGGTCGGCGACCGCTCCGGTCGCAGCCATGTTCCACGCGGAAGCAGCGTCCCAAGAAGCGGTCCGTGTGTCAAATGAGGGAGGCAGCCCCTCCCATCAGTGTTCAGCATTCGTTCGACTGTTGGAGTCCAGCCTTGAGGCTGCTTCGTCCGCGATCAGCGATGGGGCACTGCCAGACTCCAGACAGGCTGAAGCCTGAACTCCAACAGTCGAACTGGCCGATTAACCGGGGCTGGGGGCCGAGCTCTCGCAGAACATCGAGAGACGTACTCCCTCGCTCACGCGCTGGGTTGCTGGTTCTGATCGCGAGCGAGGTCGCAGACCGATACTTCCCCAGTCAGCGGTTCCGTACCGCCATTTGGCGAATGCACCCGTGCGCTCCTGCGTCGCGACCTTGGGCGATGATGGGCAACCCCTTCGGGGTACAGAGGCCAGCTCAATGTGGAGTGGCTGATGGCTGATGGCTGACTGCTTGCCCCTTCGGTTGCGGCTGGGCCGCGCTGGGATGAACACGAATTCTGAAACTGTTCTCAGGGATCGTGAAACATGACGAAAAGGCCAGTCGGCGCAATTCGAGAGTCGATTCCACTATGGGGTGCGGGACGACGAACTGTTCGCCGAAGTGGCGGAGTCGCTGAACGTGTCGATCTGAAGCGTGACCTTTGGCGACGCGGGCAATTGCACGCGGACCGTCCAGCCATCGTCGATGCTGCGATCCGGGACGACGCGGAGCGCGAAGCCGTGGAACTTCGCCTTGTCGACGAGGAGCGAGCGCAGGTGCCTGGTCACGTCGATCGAAAACTCTTTCGGAGGCGACCAGTTCGGGTCCGCGTCGGCCAGCGTGGGGATGTTGACCGTGCCGAGTGGGTCGCCCAAGTTGCCGAAGTCGTAGGGCTTGTTCGTCTCGAACGGAACCCGCAATGCGACAGCCCCCACCTTCGTCGGAGTCTTCTCATGCGAGCGAATCACTGGGAAGACTAACCGCGCAGCCGCCAAGTCCTGCAGCGCGGGCAGCTCTTTCAGTTCCCCGCTCGCCAGGTACGCGATCGGGTCGATCTGTTCCTGGGCGTTCTTGGGCCACTTGAGCTGTTCCAGCGCGGGGGCTTGGCCCGACTTCGTAACGTAGCGACCGGCCTGCATCTCAATTGTGACAGTCTTCACGGGTCGCACCGGTTTCAGCGGCGGAGGCTGCGTCCCCGTGAGCAACGGGTTCGGCAGTGACAACAGTTCGTCCCCCGGATTGAGCTTCGGCGGCTGGGCATTCTCTGGCAGTGGGAGAGGCTTCTGGTTGGGCGAGAGGACTTCGCGACGGACGAACAGCATGCGGGGGTAGACCGGATGCAGGCCGCGCGGCGTCGGGATGTCGATGTCGAATTTCGCAGGGAGGTCATTGGCACTGAACGTCTTCTGCACGATGGTCGGGGTTGCCTCCCACGAGGCGTCATGCCCGCGCCCGACCTCCTTCCCCTCCAGGCACAACTGCTCGTAACTCTTGCGGCGTGACCCGGTGCGATAGGCATACGTCACGACCAACCGGTTCTCGCCGAGCGCAGCGGGATCGACCACCGAAACCGTGACCGTGTTCTTGCCGGGCGAGAGATACGGCAGCGCGAACGGATTGTTCTGCACGGTCGCCCGGAGATGCAGATTGGTCAGCCGGTCCTTGATGGTCAGTCGTGCGAGGGCTTGAGTCTGCCCGCCAACTGCCGGGCCAAAGTCTTTCAGGTCTGCGGTCTTCCACGTTTGACCGCCATCGACACTGATCTCGAATGTCTCGACGCCGGTCGCCGTACCGCTGGCTTGGGTGAGGATGTACGGCGATTGCAACAGCACAATCACGCGGGCGGGCTGACCGGCCTGGGCCGGGACCAATCCACCGTCGGTCCATTGGGCATTCTCGATAGCTGCGAACGACTTCAAGCAGTCGCGATTCGACAGGTCGGGATGGAAGTCGATCTGCCCGTTGGCGTAGCTCTCGCAGTTCCAAGCGGGACCGAGATACGGTTCGGCGATGGGGCCCTTCTCGGGTGAGTTGCGAATCTCCTTGTCGCCGCAGGTGTGACACGGCGCGACCTGCGAACCTGACCAGTACCACGCTCCGTCGGCCTTGTCCCAGGTGTTGGTGAGCGCGAAGCCGGGTGCCAGATTCACGTCGGCGGAATAATCCCCGCTGGCGTGCAGCATGCGGCCCCAGCCCGGTTCGGCCCCGATGCGGTTCTTGTGCGTGACACCGTGAATGATGCCGGGGATGTCGTCGCCGCAGACTAGAAACGCCGGGGCCTGCCAGTTGGCCTTCTCCCCGATCAGTTCGAACTGATTGCCCTTGGCGTACGTGACCTTGCGGGACTCATCGAAGACGAACGCATCGAGCAGGAGTTCCTGCGGATTCGCGGCCAAGTCGTCCTCCCCCGCGATCGTGCGACCGCCCGGATGTTTTGGGTCAGGCATCCACGCATAGAACTTCAGGAACACATCCAAATAATGCCAGCGTCCGTCATAGAACGCCTCGACCGTTGTATGCCCCGGCCAGCCCACGAACCGCCACTCCCACCCCAGCTCGCGCCACAGCGCTGACTGCTCGGCATGCAGCCCCCCGCACAGGCTCCAACCGTAGCAATTGATCTCCTTGAGTACGGGAATGCCGCCCGGCTCACTCGGGTACGAGCGGTGATAATGCGTGAGCCGCATAAAGTTATAGACGGCGATCGCCTTCTCATCGTTCGTTTTGCAGCCGCGCGTCACGCTCTCCACGATCGTCTTCAGAGAGGTGCAATCCGGAGCCTTGTCGGGCAGCACCTTAATGCCGGGGACCAGGCCCGCGACTGGCTTCGGGTCGGCTGCGAAAAGCGGCGAGGTGACGAGCAACAGGAGAGCAACGAGAGCGTGAGGCTTGAACATGGACGACTCCCCAAACTGGATTGACCATTGTGGTACGACGCTCCGCGTCGTCCCTCACGACGCGGAGCGTCGTGCCACAATACCGATGTCCATTGCGTTACGCCAGAATCTCGCGGATCACGCGGCACTCGCCATCGACCTGGGTCAAGCGCTGCTGGAGGCCCTGGAAGTAGAACGTCAACTGGTCGTGCTGCAGGCCGAGCAGGTGCAAGATGGTCGCGTGCAGGTCGCGGACTTGCACGGGGTTCTGCTGGGCCTGGAACCCAAACTCATCGGTCGAGCCGTACACCGTGCCGCCCTTGATTCCGCCGCCAGCCATCCACACGGAGTAGCCGTACGGGCTGTGGTCGCGTCCGGCGGAACCCTCCGAGGTCGGGGTTCTGCCGAACTCGCCGCCCCACAGGACGAGCGTCGAGTCGAGCAGCCCGCGCGCCTTGAGGTCGGTAATCAGTCCCGCGATCGGCTTGTCGATCTGCTTGCCATTTCGCACATGCTTGGCATCGTTCTCGCCATGCGTGTCCCAGCCATCGCCGCCGCCCCCATGATACAACTGGACGAAGCGCACACCGCGTTCGACCAGCCGCCGCGCGTTGAGGCACTGGGTGCCGAAGGACCGCGTGACATCCTGGTCGAGGCCGTACAGCGACTTCACCTGCTCCGTTTCCTGGGTGAGGTCGACCGCCTCGGGAGCTGAGGACTGCATGCGGTAGGCGAGCTCATACGCCGCGATGCGAGCGGACAGAGCGCTGTCCTCATTCTGTAGTGCCAGATACTGGCGGTTGAGTTGTTGCGAGAAATCGAGAACGCGGCGCTGGTCGGAGTCGCTCACGCTGTCGGGCTTGTTGAGGTACAGAATCGGCGTTCCGCTCAAGCGCAGTTCGGTCGCCGAGTAGACCGCGGGCAGGAACCCACTGCCATACGTGAGCGGGCCCCCCTTGAGCGGTCCGTCCCGCAGCACCACATAACCGGGCAGGTTCTGCGACTCCGACCCCAACCCGTAAGTGGCCCACGCCCCCAGACTCGGGCGGCCCATCATGCCGGTCCCCGAGTGGGTCAGGTACAACGCGGGGGCGTGGTTGAACTCCGTGTGGTGGCAACTGCGGATGACGGCCAACTCATCGGCGACAGTGGGGAGATGTTCGAACAGGTCCGACATCTCGATCCCGGATTCGCCGCACTTCCGGAACGTCCGCTGGCTCGGAAGGATCTTGGCTTCACTCGCCTTGGTGAACTCCAGATTGAGGTTGGCAAAGCTGGCTGGCAGCGTTTGCCCGGCGTATTTGGCGAGCAGCGGCTTGGGGTCGAACGTGTCGACCTGGCTGGGCCCGCCGTGCATGAACAGCGAGATCACCGCCTTGGCGCGGGGGGCATGATGCGTGGTCTGGGGAGCCAATGGGTTGTCGGCGACAGCGGACTCGCGGCTCAACAGGTCGAGCAGGGCGAGGGCACCGATCCCCATGCCTGCCTGGGCGAGTAAGGTTCGTCTCGAGAGAGAGGGTTGGTTCATGATGGTTCCATCGTAGCACGACGCTCCGCGTCGTGACTCATGACGCGGAGCGTCGTGCTACATCGCGTCGATGAATTCGGACGTGTTCATCAGGCCCAGGCAGAACTCGACCAGCGCGGCCGCACGCGGGTCCGCTGTGCCCTTCGTTTGATGAGCCGCCTCCGACTCGGCGAGGAAGCGGAGAGCGAGCTGGAGTTCAGCATCGCTCGCCTCCCGGCTGAAGGCCAGCACCCACGCCAGCCGTACTCGCTCATTCGGGTCGTCACCGGCCTCGCGTGCCAGGCGCTCGCTCATGGCCTTGGCCTGCTCGGCGACCCGGCTGTTGTTGAGCAGCGTCAGAGCCTGGGCCGGGACGGTGGTCATCTGGCGAGTCGGGCAACTGGCTCCGCTGTTGGGCGGGTCGAACGCCTCGAAGAACGGGAACCGGAACGAGCGGCGGTTGAGGATGTAAATCGCCCGGCGGTTCTGCTCCTGGGTGACTGGCCACTTCTTGTCCGGCTTCTGCTCGATGTCGTAAAGACCTTTGAGTTCTTCCGCCGACAACTTTGGCACGAACGGCGGGCCGAAGCTCTTCGTGTCGAGCGTCCCCGCCGCTGCGTGCAGATGATCCCACACCTCCTCAGCTTCCAATCGCCGCCGGGGAAAACCCGCCAGCCAGACGTTCTGCGGATCGGCTTGGATCGCCTGCGGCTCGCGGACTGCGGACTGCTGGTACGTCGCCGACAGCACGATCAGGCGATGCAACTGCTTCAAGCTCCAGCCATTCTCGACCAGTTCCGAGGCCAGCCAATCGAGTAACTCCGGATGCGACGGCGCATGTCCCATCGTGCCGAGGTCGTTGGGCGTCGACGCCAGAGCCTGACCGAAGTGCCACTGCCAGACGCGATTCGCGATGACCCGCGCGGTGAGCGGATTCTGCGGCGCGACGAGCCAATGGGCGAGTTGCGCCCGACGCTGCTGACTCTCTTCCGGTCCACTCGGCAACGTCCCGCCGCCGGGCAGAAACGCGGGCAGTGCCGGCGAAACCAACCCGCGCGGCTTCGTCAGTTCTCCCCTCGCGAGTAATCGAATCGCTGTCGGCGACGGGGCATGCCGCAGGATGCGAAAGTGATTCCGCTCGCCCGAGGCCCACTCCTTCTTCTTCGTGGTCTGATCCCACGTCTCGCTGGCCGCGAAGATCGCCTCCAACCCGAAGTAATCGCGCTGGCTGATTGGGTCGTACTTGTGGTTGTGACAGTTCGCGCAGCCGATCGTGATCCCCAGCATGGCCTCGCTGAAGGTCGTCACCTGATCGGTGCGTCGCGTGTACTCCAGCAGGTCCGGGAACTTGTCGAGCGAGTTCGGCCACTGCCCCAGTGTCCATACGGCGATGGCGTCCTGCATTGCCTCGGGTTGCTCAGGCCAGAGTTCATCTCCGGCCACCTGCTCCAGCAGAAACCGGTTGTACGGCTTGTCCTCATTCAAGCTGCGGATGATGTAATCGCGATACCGCCAGGCTTGCTCGTAATAGATGTCGGTCTCATACCCGCCGGAGTCGGCGTAGCGCACGACATCGAGCCAATGCCGCGCCCAGCGTTCGCCATATGCGGGCGAGGCCAGCAGCCGGTCGACGACTTCCGCATACGCCTCGGGGCGGGTGGCGGTTGTGAACGCATTGATCTCGTCGAGCGTCGGAGGCAGGCCCGTCAGGTCGAACGACACACGCCGCAACAGGGCCGCTTTCGTCGCGGGCGGAGTGGGTCGCAGCTGGGCCGCGTGGAGCTGGGAGAGGATGAACGCATCGACCGGCGTCTTGATCCAGTTCGCCGGGGCAGCGTCTTTGAGCTGCGGCAGAGCGGGGCGTGTGAGCGGCTTAAACGACCAGTGATCGGCAGCCTGGGCGACACGCGGATCGACTGCATCGGCACTCGCTGGCCAGACCGCTCCCTGATCGATCCAGGCCCGGATGAGTCCGACTTGTTCGGCAGTCAGGTGTGCCCCCTCGGGAGGCATGACGGTGTCCTCATCCAGAGCCGCGATGCGAGGGACGAGCGGGCTGAGCGCGCTCTTGCCGGGCAGGATGACTCGGCCACTCTCACCGCCGTCCATGGCCAGCGACCGCGCGGCGAGTGACAGCCCGCCCTGGTCCTTCCCCGGTCCGTGGCATTCGAAGCAGTGCTTCTGAAACAGCGGCTGGATGTCGCGCACAAAGTCGACCGACCTCTTCGCGGGAGGCGGCAACCGGGGGTCGACACTCCCGGCGGCGAAATGCAACAGCACGCGGTCAGCGGTCAACACATACGAGTAGATCGCCAACGCCGCCAGCGATCCGGTGAGGGACTTCCCGTTCGGCTCCAACTGCTCCCCACCGAATTGAATCGCCCGCGTGTTCGTGATCTTGCCGCCGCGATCTTTGGCAGTGGCACACGAGTCCCCATCGACATACAGCGTGTTCTGCCCCTCGCGCGTGCGGGTCCAGACGACATGATGGAACTGCCCATCATTGAGGCCCGGCCCCGACGCGAGCACCACATCGCCGCCTTCCTTCGGCCCGACACCGACGAGCACCCGCCCCTCGTTCGCCCCCGCCGTGAGGCTGCCACCCAGAATGCCCCAGTCGCTCGAGCCCCAGCCATACGTGAACTTCGAGATCAACGTGGCGCTGCCCGGCCAATACTTCTGGTCCCACGGTTGGGAGCTGCGAACCCAGAACTCGACGGAGAGTTCGTCGGCGTCGATGACCGCGTGCTGCGGGATTTCGACATAGCCGGTCCCGTCGAACGTCGCCGCTCGCCCAGAGCCGCTGGGCCCGGCGACCAGTTTCACCGCCGGGCCATACACACCGTCCGGACCCGGCACCTTGGCCCGCGAGGCATTGCGAGCTGGCGACCCGCTTGCGGCTTCACCGTCCTCAAACTGGAAATAGCACACCGGGTCATCGGCCAGGACTTCGGTAGCATACGCACCAGGCACCGGCTCTGTGGCTCTGGCGAGCATACCCGTGAGGAGTGCCAGGCAAATCGTGTAGCCACCGAGGAGGTTTGAAGTCACAGCTGCTCCTCGATGAGAATTTTGGGAACAGCCCCATTGTCGTACGACGCTCCGCGCCGTCACTCACGACGCGGAGCGTCGTACCACATGGCTACCACACCTGAATCTCCAACTCCAACTCCACTCCGTGGGCCTCGGCGACCTTGGTCCGCATCACGTCAATCAGCTTCAGTACGTCCGAAGACTTCGCTCCCGGTTCGGTGATGATGAAATTCCCGTGGCGGTCGCTGACTTCGCAATGGCCGATCTTCATGCCCTTAAGCCCCGACTGGTCGATCAACGCCCCAGCGCTCTGCCCGCGCGGGTTCTTGAAGATGCAGCCCGCCGACTGATGCGAGAGCGGCTGGGTTGATTTCCGCATGACCCACAGCTTGCGGATGCGTTCGGCAATGTCGTCGGGGTTGTCTTTGGTCAACTCGAACTCGGCCTCGATCACGCAGAGTTCGTTGATGCTGCTGTGGCGGTATTCGAAGACGAGTTCGTCGCCCTGGCGGACGAATTGTTCGCCCTGGGCGGTGATGACGGTGACGGAGTGCAGGTGGTCGCCGATCTCGCCGTTGCGGCCTCCGGCGTTCCCTTTGAGGGCTCCGGCGATAGTGCCGGGAATGCCGACGAGCGTGTCGAGTCCGGCCAGCCCAGCTTTGACCGACTCGGAGATGACGTGCGACAGCGCGGCCCCGCCACCGGCCCGGAGACGTTGGGCCTCAATGGCCACCTGGGCAAAGGTCGGATCGGAGAGGCGGATCACGACCCCGCTGACCCCCTCATCGCGGACGAGCAGGTTCGAACCACCGCCCAGCATGTGGACCACGACTCCGTTGTCGTGGCAGGTGCGGACCACCGCGACCAGTTCCTCGACGGTGCGGGGCTCAATCTGACGCTGCGCGGGCCCGCCGACCTTGAGCCAGGTGAGCGGAGCCAGCGGCTCGTCATGACGCGTGATGTGTTTGAAGTCGTCCAGTGAGCTCATAGTAGATGCGATCGATGTCCCCGGCCCCGACAGTCAACACGATGTCGCCGGGCCGCGTGTGAGTCTCCATTGTGGTCCACGGCTGGTCAAGGTCGGAGACAAAATGAGCGGGAGTGCCGGAGCGGGTGATCCCCTCGACGAGTTGACGGGCGAGGTTTTTTTGTGCGGTGCCGCTGGCTTCTCTGGCCCCGAAGACCGGCAGGACGAGGACGCCGTCGG
Organism: Planctomycetota bacterium; assembly: GCA_043734065.1. Classification (GTDB taxonomy): domain Bacteria; phylum Planctomycetota; class Planctomycetia; order Planctomycetales; family Planctomycetaceae; genus TH-plancto1. Next base: position 10,047 of record JAYTFV010000338.1, on the reverse strand, counting down.
CTCGGCTCAGTGCAGCGACGAACCCTTCGGCCAACTCGCGCGTGCGGGAGATCTGGTGCGGCTGGAACAGGCACCACACCCGTCGGTTGGGGAAACGGTCGCGTGTCGCGTCGATGAGGGCCTTGACCGCTGTCGGGTGATGGGCATAGTCATCGATCCAGGTGCGACCGCCCCAGTCGCCTCGGTGTTGGAACCGGCGGGCGATGCCCGTGAAGGAGGCGATTCCGTCGCGACAGGTTTCGGGAGAGACACCGTATGCCAGGGCGATGGCCAGCGTAGTGACAATGTTGACGGCGTGGTGATTGCCCCACAGCGGGCACTCGATGTCGAGCGTCGACTGGTCGGGGAGCTGGACAGTAAGAGACAGCCCGGCTGGGGAGGTCTCGACCCGTTCGACGAAGTAATCGGCGATCTCGTCGGTGGTGGAGACGAACACCTTCCGAGAGGGGCACGCTGAGAGGATCGACAGGGTCGCCTGGCAATCGAGATTGGCCACCAGCAGTCCGTCAGTGGGGATGTTCTCGATGAACTCGCGGTAGGTCGCCAAGGCGAGGTCGAACGTTGGGAAGCAGTCAAAGTGGTCCGGCTCGATCCCGAGTAACCCAACCACGCGCGGGGACAACTCCAGAAAGTGGCCGCGATACTCGCAGCTCTCGGCGACCAGAGTCGCCTTTCGCTCCGCGAAAGGCCGGTCTTTCGCGGAGCGAAAGACGACACTCCCCAACACCCCATTCAGTCCCGTGTCGAGCATCTCCGCCCCGCACAGGATCGACGGAGCGAGGCCCGCTTGCCGCAACACATGACCGACTAAAGCGGTCGTCGTACTCTTCCCATGCGTCCCGGCGATCGAGATCCCGTCGCGGCCTTGCATCAGTTGGCCGAGTGCCTGGGGGTAGGACCACTGCGGGATTCCGCGATCGAGAGCTGCCTGCCGTTCGGGGTTCGACTCGCGCACGGCGGGGCTGTAGATCAGGAGATCAAGCAGCGGCGGCAGATTGTCCGCCGAGTGTTCAGAAACCAGCCGTATCCCTCGGCTTTGAAACTTGGCGATCACTGTGGGAGTGGCTGAGCGATCCGACCCGCTGACCTGCCATCCCGCCGCTGAGAACCACTCAGCAATGGCCTTCATCCCGGTCCCGGCCATCCCGACGCAGAACACCCGGCGCACCACAACCCCACCCACCGCGACGCCGATCGTGTCGGAGTCGGTGCGGTGCGTGTCCTGAGCGGGCCATCCTGGCCGCGAGTTGCTCATCCCTGAGTCCTGAGTGGTGACGCCTAAAGTGGCAACTGCCGTCCTTCAAGGCGGTCGGGAGTATCGGCAAAATTGGCCGATGGGAGAAGAGGAGTTCTCGCGTGGGAGTTGAGGCCAATTGAGTCTTCCGCCGAAGGGCACGGGTGCCCCCACTCTGTTCCCTGTCCTAAACAATGATTCCCCGATCGATTACGATCCTGACTCCATTGACCCCTCACCCGTGTTCGGAACCCCGACCATGTCCCCAGCTGTGCCCGCTCCGCTCTGTCCGCCGCGTCGTATCCTGATGGGGCCGGGGCCGAGTGATATTGCTCCGTCAGTGTTGGCAGCGTTGGGGGCACCGACAGTCGGGCACCTCGACCCGTACTTCTTGAAGGTCATGGACGAGGTGCAGTCGATGCTGCGGCAGGTGTTCCAGACCTCGAACGAGTTGACGATGTCGGTCAGCGGAACCGGCAGTGCGGGGATGGAGACGTGCGTCGTCAATCTCATCGAGCCGGGCGACAGAATGTTGGTCTGCGTGAACGGAGTTTTCGGCGGACGGATGGCCGATGTGGCCGCGCGTTGCGGGGCCGTGGTCACGAAGCTCGAACGCCCCTTCGGCGAAGTGTTCACCCCCGAGGAGATCGAGGCCGCCGTGAAGCAGTGCCGCCCCAAGGTCGTCGGCATCGTGCATGCCGAGACTTCGACGGGAGCCTGCCAGCCGATGGAGGATATCTCGCGCATCGTGCATGCGAACGGGGCACTACTACTCATGGACTGCGTGACCTCGCTCGCCGGGCTGCCCGTCGAGATCGACAGTTGGCAAGTCGATGCCGCCTACTCCGGCACGCAGAAGTGCCTCAGCTGTCCTCCGGGGTTGTCGCCGGTGACGTTCTCGAAGGTGGCTGCCGACATGATTGCAGCCCGCAAGACGAAGATCGCCAGTTGGTACTTCGACACCATGCTGGTGCGGAACTATTGGGGCCAGTCGCGGGCCTATCACCACACAGCCCCGATCAATATGAACTATGCCCTGCACGAGGCCCTGCGGCAAACCCTCGCCGAGGGGCTGCCCGCCCGGTTCGCGCGGCATCGGCGGAATCACCTGGCGCTGCGAGCCGGGGTCGAGGCCATGGGCCTGAGCTTTGTGGTGGCTGAGGCCTACCGGCTGCCGATGCTGAACGCGATCCGCATCCCGGACGGGGCCGATGACAAGGTGGTGCGTGGCAAACTCCTCAACGATTACGGCATCGAGATCGGCGGCGGGTTGGGAGCGATGGCGGGGAAGGTCTGGCGTGTGGGCCTGATGGGTGAAACGAGTACGCCGCGGAATGTCCTCGTGTTCCTGGCGGCGCTCGATGCCTGCCTCGCGGGCAAGGTGCCCGCCGGAGCCGGAGTCGCTGCGGCGAATGCGTATTACGCAGCGTAACCGGGATCACCACTCCAGTTCGTTCACATCGACCTTGACCGCATTCGTCTGCACGCCCACCACGCGCCCGTCCGAAATGGACACCACGCGGTCGGCCATCTTGGCGATCACAGCGTTGTGGGTGATGACAGCCGTGGTGGTGCCGAGTTCGCGGTTGATCCGCTGGATTACGTCGAGGACGACGATGCCGGTATGCACGTCGAGAGCCCCGGTCGGTTCGTCACACAGGAGAACCTGCGGGCGTTTGGAGACCGCGCGGGCGATGGCCACTCGCTGCTGTTCGCCGCCGGAGAGCTGGCCCGGGAAGTGGTCCATGCGGTGTTCGAGACCGACCAGTTTGAGGGCGTCTTCCGGGGTCATGGGGTTGGTGGAGATCTCGGTGACGAGGGCCACGTTCTCGCGCGCGGTCAGGCTGGGGATCAGGTTGTAGAACTGAAACACGAACCCGACATGTCGCCGCCGGTAGCGGGTCAGCCCGGCATCCGACTCGTGCGTGAGGTCGATGTCGCGGTAACGCACCGACCCGGCTGTGGGGATGTCGAGACCGCCCAGGATATTGAGCAGCGTCGACTTGCCGCTGCCCGAGGGGCCGAGCAGGACGACCAGTTCTCCCTCAAACAGATCGAGGTCGACGCCGCGCAGGGCGTGAATGTCGACCTCGCCCATGTGGTAGACCTTCGTCACCTGCCGGGCGGAGAAGACGGCATTCTGGGTGGTGTCAGCGGGAGGTGCCGTGACGGAGTCGGTAGACATGGGAGGGGGTTCGGGAAGAGAGCGGGTGGCTGGCTGGATGTTCAAGGATGGGAGGGGAAGGGTCAAGAGGGGGGGGATCGTTGCGGGTTGAGGGTTGAGGGTTGAGCGGCCAGACTTCCGAAGGAGTGTGGCGTGTACGATTTGGCGGGGGAACGCTCCGCTTCGAAGACTTCGCGTCGCGGCGAAACGATGTCCCCCCACAGTGCTGTTTCCGTAACAATCCCGTGTCTCCGAAAAATCGTTATTGTTGCGAATTCCGCGCGATGCCCGCTGCGTGTTGTGATTGACAGAATCAGGCTAGACATTGCCAGATGTGCGGTCGCGTGTTCCGCGGACTCAAAGATGGTGATTGCCCATTTGGACCCCCAATCGCGCAGCGCTCGGGCGAGGTCGGCAACCGAATGGAGGGAACAGGTGTGTGGTCCCTCCAGACAGCGCCGCGACTGCCAGCCAGTCCCGCGATTCTCCCGCCGTTGAATTCATGGAATTCGGCAGACTGGGAAATATCGTTGGATTCGGATTGATTCACCCATCCCTGACGGAAGAGTGAACGGGTTTTCGCGGCGGCACAGAGGGGTGACCAGACTTGAGGCGATGCCGTTCGAGGTGCAAGGCCGCACGAGGTGTCGACAGATTGTTCCCCGACTCGCGAATGCCTGGATGCAGTTCGCGCGCCCATCCAATCCGGCCTTGGATCACTCATGCCCACTCCGACTTTGACCGAGGGATCGATCGATCGCCACCCCCCGCGCGCCTCGACCGCTCCCAAATTGGTGCTGGAACCGGTCCGCGCGAGTTCACAGTGGGAGTCGCATCCGCTGGCGGTGGGGCGATATTTGATTGGGGCCGCACTCGATTGCGACATTGTGATCGCTGTGGGGGGCGTCGCACCGCAGCATTGCCTGATGATCGTCGGGGCCAACAAGACGATCGTGAAGGCCATCTCGCCACTGACCTGGATCAACGATGGCCCATTGACCGAGGCGGTCCTCAAGCTCGGCGAGCGACTGATCCTGGGCCCGGTCGAACTCCGCACGCGGCGTCCCGAGGTCTCCGAGTGGATCGAACTCCGCGAAGAATTTCCCACCGCTCCCACGCCGCCCCCGGCTCCGGTCGCCTATCAGCCGCCAGAGATCGAACAGCTGCTCGACCAGGCGCTGCAGCAGTTGCAGACTGCGATCGATGATTCACCGGGTCCATCGGCCTCATGGTCGGAGGATCTTCCACTGACAGAGGCGGTGCAAATTCACTCCGCTGTGGTGGGGCACGCGGCTCCCGCGTCGGGTGTCTCGCAGGAACAGCCCCCCTCGCAAAGTGTGCTGACGGCGGCGCAGAAAGAGCTAAGCCAGCGGGCACTGGAGATGGAGGAACGCTCCCGCGCGCTGACTTACATCGGCACGGAACTCTCGACTCGGGAGGAGCAACTGCGGTCGCGCGAACTGGCCCTCGCATCGATCGAGGCTCAGGTCGAACAGGTGCTGACTCAGGTCGCGCAGCGCGAGCAGTCATTGACCGCGCAGGAGCAGGCTCTGCAGGTGCGGAACGAGGCCGAGACCGATGCGTCTCGTCGGATCGCGGAGATGACTCGCTCCCTGGAGGCGGAGCAAGCCCGACTGCAACTGATCGAGGACTCGTTTCAAGTCCAGGAGTCCGAACTGGAGCAGCAGGCCCAGAGCCTGTCGGAGAGAACTCGCAGCCTGGAGTTACGAGAGTCGGAACTCACGCGGCGGGCCGAGGCTCAGCCACCGCAGGCTCGCTCAGTCCAGGCACTCGCTGCCGTCAGTCCGCTGCCTCTGATCGACACCCGTGCAGTCGAACTCCGTGAGGCCGCCGTCACGAAGCGGGAAGCGGTTCTCGCCTCGTCCCATGCCGCCTTACAGGCCACACGCGAGCAGATCGCTCGCGAGGCCGCCGAACTGGAGCAGCGATTCCAGGCACTCCTGGACCGCGAGCAGGCCGGCCTGCAACAGCAGACCGCTCTGACCGAGCAGACCCGCCAGTCGGAAGCCCGTACCCGCGAGGCCGCCTCTCAACTGGCGGCACGCACGGAGCGCGAACAGTCGGTCGCCGCCTCGCTCGCGAACCTGATCGCACGGGAAGCGGCTCTCCAGAAGCTCAAAGCCGAACTCGACCGGCGCGATCGAGAGTTGAGCGGACAGCGGTCGGAACTCGATATCCGCGATGAGGCACTGAACCAGCAGTTCAGTCAATTGCAACTGGATCGGTCGGCCCTGCGAGCGGGACAGTCGAAACTGCAACTTGCAGAGCAAGCGGCGAATCAGCGGCTGGCGGGGCTGGATGGGTCGAACCAGCAGAAGTCGATGGAACTGTCTGCGGAACTGGTGGATCAGCGCACCCGCCTCGAACAGGACCGAGCCGAGTGCCAGCAGGAGCGGCAGTCTCTGGAGAGCCTGCGCCTCCACATCGAAGTGCAGCGAAAGCTGCTGGAGCAAGAGCCCAACGACCGGGCACTGCTTTCGGCCTCCGAGGTCCAGCCATGCGAGGTCGACAATGAGTGGCAGAAGCTGGCGGCGGAGCGGGCTCGATTGGTCGCTGAGCGACGGGATGTGGACGAGGCCCGCGCCACTCAGCGGGCCGAGCTGCGACACGATCGCGAACCGGAGTCCGAATCGAACGAGGTCAGTGGGCAGTTGTTGGCGCTCGTGTCAGAACGGCAGTCACTGGCCGAACTCCGCGACCAACTGCTGCACGAGCAGGAGGATCTGCGACTGGAGCGGGAGGAGATTCGGCGGACTCGAGTCCAGTTCGACCGCGACCACCAGGAGTTGCTGACCATCCAGACCGAGTCCGTGTCCGAGCGGGACGCGTATCTCATCGAACGACAGGCCGTCATCGCGGAGCGGCAGTCGCTTCAGGATCGGGAACGTCAGATCCAGCAGACCGAGGCCGAGATCGAGCAATTCCGCCAACTGACGGAACAGATGCAGGCCGAGACCGAAACTGTTGGGCACCAAATGGCGACCCAGCGGGTCCATCTGGAAGAAGAGTGGGCCTCCCTGCGGCAGGAGCGGGTGGAGTTCCAGCGGGCTGAGTCCGAACTCGACGCCCAGCGCGAGGAACTCACTCACCTGGCCCAGCAGTTGACCGACCTGAGAGCCGGGGAGGCCGGGGCGACTCCGCCGCCGGTCTTGGCTGTCCTGCCTGGTCCACCGCCGGTCCTCACGGCACAGGCGTTGGAGCGACATCCGGTCTCATCGGCGGCGGTGAGGCTAGTGGCTGACGAGGGGCCTACGGAGGTGGACTCTGGCGACGCCGTCCTCGACGACAACGCTCCCCTCGACCCGTTGGCCGGATTCGCCAGCTTTTCATCGATCGGTTCAGCGATCGACGATGAACTGCCGCCCGAGATCGAGGAGATCATGCGGAAGGCGGGTGCGCCCGCGCGATTCACGTCCACGGCACTCCTGCCACACGGCACAGCTTCTGCCATGACCATCGAAGGCTCTCCGCCCCGGCTGGCACCCGCCCGGCAGAATCCGACAATCGATGCCCGAGAGTCACAGCGGCTGCAAGATCTGCTGAGGGGGACTTCGGAATCGTATGTCGAGGCCGCCTCGGCCCGTTTCATGGAGGAGTTCGAGAACGACGAAGTGGTGGAGGACGAACCGGTCCTCGAGTCACCCTTGACGTGGGCGGGTGAGTCGACTGCGGAGGGGGCGCAGGAGGTCGCGAATCCGGATGAAGAGGACAGCGTTGAGCCTGATACGGCACCACACATGCAACGCTCTGTCTCTGACGAAACTCCGTCATCCGCTGTCACGACGGCTCCCAAGGCCGGAGCCGATGCGAGCGAACTGCGGTCTCGACTCTCCGCGATGTTCGGCATCGATCTGGGAAGATTGGGCAAACCATCAGCCCAAACTAGCCACATCAACCCCGCCAGCCACTTCACCCCGCCGCCCACCGTCGAGCCCCAGCCGGACCAGCCACAGCCACAGTCTTCCTCGGAAACTGAGACGCTCGAAGCGGAGGCCGACGAGCAGCCCCCCCCGCAGGCATACGACTCCCGCCCCGTCGATATCCACGAGGAGCCAACTCCCGAGCCACAATCCACGATCGACGAGTCCCTCGATCCCGTGGCCGCCTACATGGAGCAGCTGCTCGCCCGCACTCGCAAGTCGAAAGACGGACATGCGGCGAAGACGGAATCGCCCGCATCGAAGCCCGCTCCGTCCCCGGTAGTGCCGGTTGTTTCCCGAGAGGAACCCGAGGCGGAACACGAAGTGGAAGTCCCGGCCCCGCTCCCCGTTCGGCAGACCCGCAAGCTCGAAGCGGCGGAGAAGCAGGCCCTGCGGGCGAACCTCGACTCGTTCCGCGAGATCGCTAATACGCAGGCGCGTTCCGATGTCGCGCGCTCGGAACTCCGGCGTCTAAAGATCACCGAGAAGGTGAAGCATATCTTCCTGGCGATCAGCGGCGGCATCGCCCTGATCTTGGCCACCACCGAGCTGTGGACCACCCGCCGTTACCGCATCGAGATCGCGTCCGCCGTGCTGGCGACAGCGTTCCTGGGGTATGACTACTACCGCACGAAGCGACGGTTGCACGAGTTGGAGTTGATTGTGCCTCAGGAAGCGGAGTCGGACGACATGCCGCAGGGCGACTCTGTTTAGCCGCGACGTGAAGTCTTCGAAGCGGAGCGCTCCGCGGCTTCATGCGTGACGCCGTTCATCGAGCGTCGTGGGGGCACCGAGCAACCCGAGGATCCCCAGCCCGTAGAACGTGTACTCGACATCGGCCAGCGTGTCCCACTCGGCGGCCCGGAACCCGCCCGTGGGGAGTTCCAACTGCTTCTCGACATAGAGTCGCAGGATCGGCGGGTCCACGAGAGCCGCGACTTCAACGTCCTGCGCCGTCAGCACCGCTGTGAAGGTCGACAATCCATCCGGGATCGGGATGCGGCTATTGGCCAGGAACGCCGCATCATCCGTGCGAACATCGACCAGGAACGCCGCGATGTCCTCTCGCAACTCGGAGTCGACCCGGCCCTGCATGTGCAGCAACGCGCACGCTGCCGCTGTGGGGTTGGTCCCGCTGCGTTTCATGGGGGCGATCTCGACGAACCCGCCATCGTCGCGCTGACGGTCGTAGATAAACTGGGTCAGAGCATTCGGCCTGGGCACGGTCTTCCCGAGCAACTGGTACGTGAGTACGACCAGAAACGAATGGTAGGTACTGCTGGTGGCCCCTTCGGTCCCCTTGGCGTATCCCCCGTCCTTCATGCGCAGCGATTCGAGCTTGGCGACAATCTGTTCCGGCCAGTCGGGCGGCTCGGATGCCAGCGGGTCGTCGCCCCCGGCCAGTTGAATCATGGCCGACATCGACAACCAGTTCATGAGGTCAATCACCCCGAGATCGCGCCAGTCAAACGTCTTCAAATACCCGCAAACACGCGCGACCATCTCTGGAGTCAGCTCCCCCAGGATCTGGAGTCCTCGCAACGCGAATGCACTGTAATATAGGTCCGATCCCCCTTCCCTCCCCATGAACCCCCCATCCGGCAACTGCTTCGACAGCAGGAAATCGCGATGCCGCTGCCGCCGCTCGGTGGGCAAATACCGCAACCCAGCCGTAAGCCGTTCCGCGAGACGCATGAGATACGGAAGCTGAGACATGCAGAGTCGGTCAATCGGGGACGGTGAGTGTGAAGAATCCGTGCGGGGACGCGAACTGTATCAGTTTGCGGCCAGTCAGCCGAAGCGTCAGCGAGGGCGGACGCTTTGGGATCGTCAACGCGGAGACGCTCCGCTTCGAGGACTCCGCGTCGGTCTCAACGGGGGACTCACGAATGCGAGCTCGCTGATCGTGGGGCAATGCACCCGAATTTGCTCCCCTCGTGAATTCCTGATATCTTGTCCCAATGCACGATCGCATCTCAATTCATCCCCGGATTTGCCACGGCCAAGCCTGCATCAGCGGGACGCGGATTCCGGTGTACCAGGTGATTCGGATGTTCGCGCACGGAGACACCATCGACGCTCTATTAAACGCGTATCCATCGATCACGCGCGAGGATATTTTGGCCTGCCTCGACTATGCCGCCTCGCTGGCCGAGGAGCAGGTCACCCCGCTGGATGAAGTGGTTCTGGCACCATGAGGATTCTCGTCGACGAGAACATCCCGAAGATCACGGTGTCCGAACTCCAGACGTTGGGACACGACATTCTCGACATCCGGGGCACAGAGCGACAGGGGATGCTCGATGACGAACTGTGGTCTTTGGCTCAGATAGAACAGCGTATCCTCGTCACGACGGACAAGGGTTTCGCCGAGTATCGCGACGAGCCACATTGCGGCATCCTCGTCATTCGTTTGAAGCAGCCCAACGAACAGCGGATTCACGCACGCATTTTGGCTGCGTTTCGGCAGTTGACGGAGTCCGATTGGCCGGGTTTGCTGCTCGTCATGCGCGATGCAGTACAGAGTGTCCATCGGGCGTGAGCGCTGACCCCACCACGGTGGACTGCTGTCCGCTCGCTCCCGACTCAATGTGAGGAATGCCAGCGGAGGAGACGCTCCGCTTCGAAGACTTCGCGTCGCGGCTCAACGGGGACTCCCGACTCCCGACTTTATACACTGTCGTCGTCCCCCGGTGTCTACTATCATT
>JAYTFV010000337.1:0-10105 GCA_043734065.1 Planctomycetota bacterium | reverse complement strand
ACCCCCTGATGCAAGAACCCCGCCAGATCCTGCGAAATCGACTCCTCGCGGGCAACACCAAAGACTGACAGGAGTTAGGGCGGCGACAGTGCCATTCGGTCCTGTCACCTTATATTCCCCTCCCAAATCAGCCCGCACAGACCAGCATGCCCAACTTCAGCCAAGAAATCCATGACAATCCACCGACGATTGGGACGCACACACGAGAATTCCCTTTCCTTCCCTTTTCATTGCGGGCGGCGCTGTCTGCCCTTACACTGTGGGACTTCCGATTCTTCCGACCCGTGGAGCCCGTGATGGTTTACCGACCCCGTACCAAGGCGAAAATCGCCAAAAAGCAGAAGCGTTGCTCGAAGTGCAACGCTCTGGTCAGCTACCGCTCGCGCTGCAAGAAGTGCCACAAGGTCGTTAGCTAACCCCTGACAGCAGAACGGTTTGCCATGAGCGCCGAATCTCGACTGAGTGAGCTGGGTTTGGTTCTGCCTCCGGTTCCGAAGGCGGGCGGGATCTACAAACCGGTGGTTCAGGTGGGGAACCTGCTGTACGTTTCGGGCCACGGTCCGATGCGTGCCGATGGAACGCTGATCACGGGCAAGGTCGGACTCGACCTGACCGAAGAACAGGGTTTCGAGGCCGCGCGCGCCGTGGGGTTGACGCTGCTGGCCACTGTGCGAAATGCCCTCGGCTCTCTCGATCGGATTCAAAGAACGATCAAAACTCTCGGAATGGTCAACGCCACGCCCGACTTCACGCGGCACCCGGCGGTCATCAACGGGTTCAGCCAGTTGTTGAAAGATTTATGGGGTGAGGATGGGGTCGGAGTCCGTAGTGCGGTCGGGATGGGCTCGCTGCCCGGGAATATCGCGGTGGAAGTCGAAGTGATTTTTGAGTTGCGGGACTGAGATCGCACTCCACTCTGGAATGGTTTCCCTCCGTCAGTGTCTGAGTTGAGATTTATTTCCCCCACCTCGTGTCTTTTCGGGAATTTTCCACCGGACTCGGTCTCTTGATTGACGAGCATCTCGCGCTGTCGCGCCGGTGCGGATCAACACCACATGTTTAGGAATACTCTCATGAAGCGAATTGCTGCGTTGTCTCTGGCACTGGGTCTGATGGTCGGATGTGAAAAGGCTCCGGATATGCCGAAGTCGCCCACAACCTCCGATGCGATGAAGAAGGTCGAAGGGGCTGCTGAAACCGCCAAGGATAAGATCGAAGGGGCTGCTGATACCGCCAAGGCCAAGGTCGAAGAGGGCAAGGCCAAGGTGGAAGAGGCTGTCGTCGAAGGCAAGGCCAAGGTCGAAGAAGCTGTCCAAGAAGGCAAGGCCAAGGTCGAAGACGCCAAGACCAAGGTTGAAGGAGCTGTCGAAGAAGGCAAGGAGAAGGTCGAAGAGGCCGCTGAAGCCGCCAAGAAGAAGGTGGGAGAGGCCGCTGAAGCCGTCGAGAAGAAGGTGGAAGGGACGCCCGAACCCAAGGCACCGTAGTCTGCTTTCGACTTCCCAGTCATGCCAGCGGTGGTGTCCCCCTTCGGGACATCACCGCTCTTTTTTTGGCACTCCGTGCTGACGCCGACCGTCTTTACGGAGTGTGTCAGGCACTCTCAGCCGCCCTCCTGCACTGCAAACGCGGGAAGTCTGCGAGCGAGGAGAGAATTTTTTCGAATCGCCTGGAAACCCTCTGTACCCCGAAGGGGTTGCACATCACAGCCCAGGGTGCGCTCCCTGCGGTCGCGACGCTGGGCTGTGATGGATCACCCCTTCAGGGTGCAGAGGTCGACTCGACAGGGAGGCGTTCCGCGGGTCGCCCCGCCTCACACCTGCCAATTCCGCACGTCCAGATCCTCCGACGGCACCACCAATTCGATCATCCCCTCCGATGGCACCCGGTCCAGGCTGTTGCGATCCTGGAACAGTTCCACATAGAAGTGGACCGCCTGTCCGGTGGTCAGGCCCAAATCGGCGAGTGGGACCATCACCACGCCGACATCCACCACAGCTGCGATGGTCCCCGACTTCTCGGGGGTGCCGCCTCGCAGGAGTTGCACTTCGGGCACTCCGGTGGAAGTGGGGCGGATACGGATCTCGTGCCCATCTGGCTCCACAAACCGCACGCGGAGTTCCTGTCCCGGTGGAATGGCATCTCGCGCTCGATCATGGGTGTCACAACGAATCAGCAGTGACTTGCGATCGAAGCCGAAGTGCAGTTCCCGGATCAACCCCTGGGTCACGCGGGCCATCGTCCCTCGGTCGGAGCCTGCCACGAAGTGCCCGGCGGGCATCCACTCGAAGTACCGACGACGACCGTCCGGCTTCACGTCCAGGAGCCGCCTGGGTTGTCCATGCAGGCTGACCTTGTGGACGTGGCAGATCGGACGCAGCAGGATGTTCGGAGGCGATTCACCCAGTATGCGGAAGACGTTTTGCAGGTGCCGGCGGTAGAGCTGGTCGAACAGGTCGTCCTGTCCCGAGGAGCGATCGTCCCCATACCACCAGCACCAGTCGCTCCCCTGCGCGATGTCGAGTTCGCGCCACGCCTTGTTCAGAGTGGTCTCGTCGAACCGCCCGCTGGCCACCTGCTTCTTGAGGAACTCGCGGGCCAGATGCAGCACGTCCCAGGCTTGCCGGTCCTCGGCATGGCCGATCCAGATGTAGAAGTCCGAGTTGATCCAGCTTCCCGCATGCAGCTTGTTGAGCCGCTCCGGGGCCGGGGAGGCTTCGAGGTGGTCGCACACCCGCACCGGTTTCACGTCGGCATGCCGGACTGCCTCCCGGTAGAGAGTTCGCAGGAAAACGACGCCCCCATCGCGATAGTGCTCCCAACAGTTCTCGCCATCCAGGATCACGGGCACCAGCACCGGGGTGTCGCCCTTGTGTCTATGCACCGCGCGGCCCACTTCCGCGCACGCATGGAGGATGTGGTGCGCGGCCGTCACGGGATCCTGTCGCTGCGCTTCGAACCCGATGAAGTCGCTCAACCCGAGGTCGCGGAAGATCAGTTGCAGCGACTTGCCTTGATGCTCCCAGCGCCAGGGGCGATAGAGCAGGTCGGGCCGGTTGATGCGCTTGTGAGAGTCGCGATGAATCGCCCCGTCGAGTGATCGCGAGAGGATGCCTTCATCCGTCGCGATCCACTGAATCCCGGCCTCAATGATCGCGGGCAGAATGTCCGCAGAAACCGATCCCTCCGAAGGCCACATCCCACGCGGCTGGCGACCGAACAGCTTCTCATGCAGTTCCACAGCCGACTTAATATGCCGAACCGCGTCTTCGGCATAGCTGTCCAGGGCGGCGGGCAATTGGCAGTTCGGCATCCCCTGTCGGGCCGCTCGCTTATCCCACAGCAGCGGCAAGATCGGGTGGTAGAACGGCGTGGTGGTCAGCTCGACCTGGCCGCTGTCCTGGAGTTCTTTATGAAGTGGAATCACACGGGCGACAACCTCGCGCTGCTTGGCGAGCAGCCAGAGTTTTTCAGCCTCCGTGTAGTCGCGGCCCTTCGCGCGAAACTCCCGCAGGTCGTCGTCCTCCTCGAACAACAACTCGTGGAACCAGCACAGATTGTGCCACACCTGCAAATCGCGCAGCTCCTGTTTCGTCATCCGTGACAGGGCCGCATCGGACCCGGACGGTTGCGTGAAACGCTTGCGGTGCAGCTCCAGATAACGGGGGAACGGTCGAATCATTGATTCCAGATTCGCGGCAAAGAAGTTGTCCATCAGGTAGCGGCCATCGTGGGCGCTGAGTCCATCGGCGGGCATCCGCGAGACATCCAGATGCCGATCACTGCCACCCGCGACGTACCTCTGAATCTGCACGAGCAGGCTCGGCACGAGATTGATCGAGCAGCGGAACTCGGGCACCTCCTTCACATGCAGGGCCATCCCGATGTAGTCTTTGGTCGAATGAAACCGGACCCACGGCATCAACGTTTCTCCGGTCACATCATCCGGGTAATACGGCTGATGCTGGTGCCAGAGAATTGCGAGGGAGACAGGACGCATGACGGTTTCCTTCCGGGTCAGGAGCAGCGAGGGGAGTATAGCAACGGGTCCATGCCTCGTCGGCGCGAGTTTGAGAATGTAGCACGACGCTCCGCGTCGTGAGTCACGACGCGGAGCGTCGTGCTACATTCCGTGCCTTCAGTGGCCCGGCGGCGAATCCGTTCTATCATGCGGGAACATCCCTCCCCTGCTCCCGCGAGAGAACCTCCCCATGCCCGGCACTGTCGATTGGTACTACCACCGCAAGGGCTGCGTGACCTGCCAGAAGATGGACGCGCTGCTGGCCTCTTTGGAGATCACGGCCCAGGAGGTCGTCTCGGCGAACAAGCACAAGCTGGGGGTGGCGGAGGCGCTGGAACTCATCGGGCGCTGTACGCGGCTCGTGGCCAGCAAGGGGACGAAGCCGATCGAGATCGACCTGAAGAAGAATCCCCAGACTGACGAGCAGTTGCAGGCTCTGATCATCGGCCCGACCGGGAACCTGCGGGCTCCGACGATTCGCCGGGGGAAGACCCTCTTCGTGGGGTTTCATGCCGAGACGTTCGCGGCCGCCCTGGGCGGGAAGAGCCCGTGAGCGGCACGGCGCTCACCGAGAACTCAGTTCTCCGCCCCCTTGGCGACCAGTCGCAAACCGATGCCGTAGTGCGTCACACCCGCCAGAATCAACTGGCCCAATGTCAGGAGCATTAGCCAGGCATACATCGTCGCCTCGCCCCCCCCGGCACCGATCCCCATCATGGCGATTCCAAACAGAGTCCAGATCAGTACATTTCCGAAGAAAGTCACGCCCACCCCCAGGATCATCGCAATCGGCCACGCCGCCCAGTTGATACTGATCGAGAAGAACGTCACCAGGTGTAATGCGACCAGGACCGCCGCCAGCAAGTAAGCCACAACCAGGAACGACTCGGGATGGCGGGACATATCGGGCAGAAACTCACCCAGAAACGGGGCCCCACTCAGACACAGCACGCTGACAGACGGGATCAAACCCAAAAGCGCTCCGCCCAGCTTCGAGTACGCGATCTCCGGCAACGACTTGGGCAACGTCAACAGCGTCGACCACGTGTGATCCGTCAGTTCCGGACGAAACAGCTTGGCTGCGGTGGCGCACAAGTCCAGCGGCAGCAGAACGAACAAGGTGATCCACGCCAACACGCCACAGGAGGTCTCCCAACTCCTGCGATAATCTCTGGAGTACTGCGAATTGATGTACAGAATCGTCACGAACAACGCTCCATACAGCCCGAACTTGCCGATTACCGACCAGCGACCGCCGCCGACCTGCTGGAAGTCCTTCCAACCCAGAGCCCAGTTCCAGACCGCTCCCGCCTTGCGGGTCTTGCGGGTGAACAGACCCAGGATGCGGGATCGCAGACTCCGGCGTTCCGAGCCGCCGCTCATGTGCCGCATCGTCACCGGATCAAAGATCAGCCACGCCACCACAAACAGTACAGCTCCCATCGCCAGGTTCGAGATCACCTGCGGACTCCAGGCATCCCCCTGGAAGGATGTGGACAGAATCTCCCCAAACAGTCGGCCACTCGCCGACCACAGGTTCAAGGGCAGCACGACCTCATCCCGAAACCAAAGGCTCGTGGCTTGCGACGCCCAGCCCGACTCCGCGGCATATGCGATCACCGCCCAGACAATTGCAGGCAGCAGCCGACTGAGAATCATCAATCCGATGGTCAGAGTGCAGGCCTGGGCACTCGTCGGTTTCAACACGGAACACAACAGCCCCAGATTTCCGATCAGTATCAAATGGGCCAGCAGCATCAAATAGCTGGCCCAGATCTGTTGCCACGACACCCCGCCGAGTGTCACCGTCAACCACGTAAACGGGAACTGGATTGAGATCAAGACGATCGCAGTCAACATCCGCGGCAGCCACTTGCCCAGCAGCAGCGACAGCGGACTGACATTGGCCATCCGCAGCAGGCCCAGCGTCTGCTGTTCGGTCTCCTCGCTGATGGCAATCGCGAAGATCGTCCCGCCCGCCAGCGTGACGACCACCCAGTTGGCCCAGGTCATGGCCTTGAACATCACGCGGCCCGGTGCCGATTCATATTGCATCGCACTGAGCCCCATCAACAGAATCAGCACCACCACGCCCGCCAGTCCGAATCGGAACAGGTGGCTCTTGATGTCGCGTGATTCCGTCCGCAAGGCCCGGACCAGCAGTGCGAGGGTTTTGTGCATGGGCTTGTCTGTCGTAGTCTGAACTGTAGCCTGGACCCCCAGGTCCGGGCGAATTGGTGTTGGCATTTCGCCCGGACCTGGGGGTCTAGACGACGCTCCAGGCGACGAGTGGTCACATCATGTCCGCACGCCCCGCTCCGTCAGGTCCATGAACGCATCGTTCAGCTTCCGCTGATCCCGCTGAAACCCCGCGATCGGCACCCCCATCGCCAGCAACTGAGTCAGCATCGAATTGGCGTCGATATCCGCCGAGTCGGCTGTCAGTCGAAACTCCGGCTTGCCCTCGACCGGTTCCACCGTGGCCACCCCCCGCAATGCAGGCAGCCGTGCCGCCCACTGCTCGGTATCGACCTCAATCCGCAGTCGGTAGACCGGATGACCCTCCTGAGCGTACAGCAGGTCATCCATGTGCCCGCTGTACTTCGTCATCCCCCGATCGATGATCGTCACGCTATCACACAGTTCGGCCAGCTCGCTGAGGATGTGGCTGCTGATGAAGATGGTCTTGCCCATCCGCCGCAGCTCGCGAAGGATCTCCATCAGTTCGATGCGAGCGCGCGGGTCGAGGCCCGACGCCGGTTCGTCGAGTAGCAGCAAGTCCGGGTCGTTGACCAGCACGCGGGCCAGACTCACGCGCTGCTGCATCCCGCGCGAGAGTCCCTGGATCAGGTCGTCCTTGCGTCCCTCCATGTCGGTAAGGGCGAGAACATCGCCGACGATCACCTCGCGGCGTTTCGCCACATGGCCATACGCCGCAGCGAAGAAGTCGATGTATTCGTAGACGGTCATCTGCTTGTACATGCTGAAGTGGTCGGGCATGTACCCGAGCCTCTGGCGGATGGCCTTCACATCGGTCCGGACATCCATGCCGAAGACGCGGATGCGACCGGTCTGCGGACGCAGCAGGGTGCAGATCAGCTTGAGCGTGGTCGTCTTGCCCGCACCGTTGGGCCCGACGAAGCCGTGCAGCGTGCCGCCTGCGACCTGGAAGCTGATGCCGTTCAAGGCCCGATGGTCTTTGAACAGATGAGTGACTTTTTCGACTTCAATGACGGGGGTGCTCATGGGAAGTCCTTTGGGGGTCGGGGGTCGGGGGTCGGGAGCCTGAAGCCTGAAGCCGGTCAGGGAGTCGCAGTGGTCGCCATCGACGGGTCGACCTTCCAGACGAACAGCACCTTGCCGGTGGCGGAGTATTCGCTGGGGAGGAACTCGGCCGGGGCATCGCAGTAGACCAGGATCTGGCCGCCCTCAAATGGAGTCGCCTCACCGGGTTTGGCCGTCGGTGTTTCGGGCATGTATCTGTTGTCGGGAGTCAAGGAGATGGAGGTGGCGATCTGCACGAGATACGCAATCAGATTTTTCTCCTGCCGAGTGGGATCGGAATGGCGATACCCGTAGTCGTACTCGGTCGGAAACATACTGTTGATCGGCAAGCCAGGGGACTGGTTTACCCACACGGTCTTACTTTGCATGAGGGCGTACGCCTGGTCCGCTGCCACCAGATAGACCTGCGAGTGGGCCGGAATCCCCGCCCCCAGCTGGACCTCGATCTTGTGCAACCCCGGATTGAGTTCCAGCGTCTTGACGGTGATCGAGTAGTCCCCCTGCGTCGGCAGGACGGACGATTCCTGAAACGAGCAGGCCGAGAACGGCGGGATGTCCGCGACCACTCCGGCTTGCGGGCGGTTCATGGTCTGGGCGTTCCCGGAGAACTCCGTCCCCGATTCCAGCGTAAACACCGCCCCCTCTCCGTGAGCCGGAATCACATACTGCCCCCCCTCGGTGACGAACAAGCTGCCATGTGTCTTGAGGGCCACGCGCTGGTTCCCCAGCGGGTAGGCGACCAGCATCTCGCGCAGGCCGGTCGACTCCCCATACCCGCGTTTGCCGATCTCGGCATAGAACCAACTGAACAGTAACACGGTCCCCAGGATCATCGCATACGTCAGCCGGAAGTCGCCCCGCTTGCGGCTGACCAGCCAGATCCCCGGAAACAGAATCAGCAGATAGACAAACGCCAAAAAGAAAATCAGCGCCCAGTTGTGATCCGGACGCACCATGTTCCGCATCGTCGTGAACAGCTGGGTCACTCCATTCGCAGCCGGATCGGTGCCGTAGTTTTGATTGGCATAGGGATTGTTCGGATCCACGGTCGACTGCGCCACCTCGGTGATGAGGCCGGGAATCTGCCCGGCGTCCTGCACGATCCCCTGTCGCAGCACAACGCCTTGCCCGACCAGAAACCGGTCGGCGGGGACATTGAGATCCTCCAGCGGCGACGGGAAGCTCAACGGCTTCCCATCTCGCCCGTTGATCAGATACAGCCGTCCTCCCCGCCCCAGCCAGTCACGAAACGCCCGGTTCCGCACCTGATCCCAGCGCGGCACATGATCCAGCACGACACTCCCCAGCGTCTCGGTCCCCGCAGCCCCGATCGGGAAGTCCTGCTCATGAAAGATCTCGATCCCCTTGAGCGGTGAGGAGACTCCCCGGTCTGCGAAGAACTGGACGGCCACCGGGGAGAGAAATTCACGCTTCGGATAGAGAAATTCGAATCGGTCCGAACCGCTCTTCCCCCAACTGACATCAAAATCCGGAGTATCGCTCGCGATGTAGGGCAGGAATTGGACCGTCCGCAACTCTCCGGCCCCGATGTACACGTTGAGTTCGACCAGCGGGATCATGGAACTGCTCACGTGTCCCTGCTTCATCAACGTGATGGAGCCTTGAAATGCCTCTGGTGAGGGATTGAGCAGATCGATGGAACACAGATTATAGGCATGGCGTTTGACCGCCCCATTGAAACCCCAGCGAACATCCCGGACCTCCAGGGCGCAGGCCAGACCGCTCCCGCCCGTCAACACGCCGAACAACACGACAGCCCGCAGAACCCAGTTCGACGCTGGCAGCTCATGCCACCGAATGGAACCAGCGGAGCCACAGGCTGGGTTTCCAGCGAGAACGATTGATGAGTCGCGCATGAATCTCGGCCCCGGATGATGAGTCATCTACGCCCCAACGCACACGAGTGTGGGAAGGATCACGGCATGATAGTGCCAGATCGTGAGATTTTCTCGGGTGGGATACGTGTCCATCGGAAACCGTGTGTGGTTCCCCAATGTCGTCAGCGGGGACGAGCCAGGGCTTTACGGCGCAAGCTCGGAGAACGCCAGCCGTTGACAGCTAGTGCTCCACTGCGGAAGTCGCACATCACCAACGCCAGAGTGCGAGATGCACTTCGCACCCCCATCCCATGAACGTTCCGTTCTTCCGCCCCGAAGGGGCACCGACAAACCAGCCCAGGGCAGAGTGACACGACGAAGTCGTGGAACGCCGCCCTGGGGACGGCGGCCCACCCGGCGCTGAAGCCCTGAAAGGGCGGCACAATCTCGGGTGGCTCCATGTTGCGCCCTTTCAGGGCTGGGGGCGTACGTGGCGCTCGCAACCCAGGGCGGCGCGGCACGACTGGCGTCGTGCCGCTCTGCCCTGGGCTGGTTTGTGGCTGCCCTTTCAGGGCGAAGACTCGGCGGCTGGCCAACTTGTCCGATGCACACACCGGCGGAATCGTGCCCATTGATCTCAGCGAATTGACCCCCCACTGTTCAACACCTGCACCAGCACGTTGTCGTGCGGGTAGGGGTGCCCTCGGTGCTGGCGGAAAGCCTCGCCGTACGCCACGCCGATCTCCGCGCCGCGCCGCGCCGACCAGCGGCGGCAGCCATCGAGATACTCATCCAGCCCATGCTGCTGCCGCAGCCAGTCGCGCTGGCTGGCATGACAGGCCAGCATGGCCAGTTTGAGTTCGAACGTCTCGCTGATGTCGACGATGAACTCGGGCGGGATCGGCTGGCCGTACCAGTCGATCCCTTCAATCGGATCGACATAATAGACGGACGGAATCTTCGC
>JAYTFV010000336.1:0-4246 GCA_043734065.1 Planctomycetota bacterium | reverse complement strand
CCTTGGGGTCGATCCCTTGTGGATTCAGTACCGCCGCGCCCATGAAATAAAAAGCGACCGTCGACACGGTGAACACGACCATGCTGACCCACGCATCCAGGTACATGACGCGCACCCATCCCTTGGCCCGCCGAGTCCAGGCCTCGCTATCGTCGCAGGCTCCCGTGTAACGCGCGTACCCCTTCTCCAGGCACCAGTAGGGGTAATAGAACAGTTCCGACGCGCCCACTCCCGTGATGCCGAACACGCCAAAGGCGGCTGCGATGCCCGTGCTGGGGACACCGAACAGTAATCCCTGCCCCACCTTGGGCCACAGGATCGGGAACTTCGTGAAGGGGAGGGCGAGAACGGCTGTGACTGTGAACAGCGTCACGCCCACGACGAGTGCAGTGGTGACGACCTCAATCCTCCGATAGTCGCCTTTCCAGAGCAGAGCAATCGCGGTCAGACAGGTCAGGATCGCCCAGGGATACTCGGGTCGCGCCGTGATCGCTGCGGCCACGCTGGGCAGGACACCTTCCAATCCACTGGCGAGGTTCTGGGAAACCGCGGGGAACGTCAGGGACAGGGCCTGCCCAATCGTGCCGGTCATGGCCCCCAGTTGGAAGATCGTGGCCAGCATCATGAACAGCCACCACCACGCCAGCCAGTGGGCCCCCAGACGCAACCCCGGCAACTCGTCAATCGCCCCCAGCGTCGGCTTCCCCGACGAGATCGCATACCGCCCCAGTTCGGTCTGCACGAACACCTTGATGACACAACTGAATAGAATCAACCACAGAAACAGATACCCATGTTTCGCACCGAGCGAAGTCGTCAGCAGTAGTTCTCCCGACCCCACGATCGTCCCGGCCAGCACGATCCCCGGCCCGATCTTCTTGAGAGCCGCCCACAACGAAACGGGCGGTTCCTGGATCTCGCTCGGCGGGAGGGCATAGGGGTCGTAGCCGGACATGTCGGTCATGGAGCAGTCGCTTCAATGGGTCGTCGAGTCGGTGAATGGAGATCGACGGGGAGTCACTCCAAAACTTCCGAAGTCTTCGGAGACTTCGGAAGTTTGAAACAGTTCTCGGAGAGACTCTTATAACCCGCCCCTGATCTGACAGCAACGAGGCGGGAGCGTCCGTTGGAAACTGCGGCAGTCGCGCCCTGCCACTCATCCCTGCCAGCCCCCCGGTCTGGGAGTTTGGATAGTTTCGTCGTCTCAATGTGTGGAAAGTTCCCCGAGTGAATCCCTCTGCGGACTCCAGTTCATTGACGCCCCGGTGCCGGACGAGTAGCGTTTGGGAACTTTGGTTCCGAGCGAGACGCTCATTCCCTTCGATCCCCCTTGCAGAACTTCCCGGATGTACAGTTGGTGCGGAAAACTTGTCAGTCGCTGGCCACTCGGGACCGTGCTGGCGTGGATATTCGTGTTGATCCTGGTGATCAATACGGCTCCTCCGTCGAGCCAGGTGGCGCAGGACGGAGAGTTTGATTTCCTGCCGTACGAGAGCGACAGTCTGGCTGCGGAACGGGCGTTTCAACAGGCCTTTCCCGCCCGGGCTGCAGAGACAGAGGAGGGGGCAGCCTCCCCCACGAAAGGCGGGGAGGCGACCGAGACCAAATCCAAGGACGAGAAAGCTCAGATGGATCCCTTGGGGTCCAACATCGTCATCGTGCTTCAGCGAGAAGACCTCATCGAGGGATTGACTGCTGAAGATCGAAAGTTTGTCACCGAGGTGATCGAACCGGGACTGCGAGTGATTCAGTCGCATACCGGAGATGGGTTTGATTCAGATCCGTTGCCCGAGATTCCTGGACCGCCCATCGCCGCGAAAGACCAGATCATCCGCGGGGTGTGGACATTCAGTGACAGTCGCATCGGACCGCTGCTGGATAGCGAGGACGGGTGTTCGACGCTGGTTTTGGTCGAACTCAAGAGTGAGTTTCTGAACCGGGGGAACAAGCTCGTTCTGAGCCGCATCCAGGATCTGCTCAATTCGAAGAAGGTGCAGGCGGCCCAGCCCGCGGGCCTGGATGTCGCGCAGAGTGGTTCGGCGACAGTCGGCCAGGATATGAAGATGGCCGAATCGGAGAGTGCCTCCCAAATTGAAATGTACACCAAGGTTTTGGTGATCGTGTTGCTATTGGCGATCTATCGGGCCCCGTTGATGATGTTGATCCCCCTGATCACGGTGGGGGTGGCCGTGAATATGACTTCCTGTCTGCTGCGCATCTTGGCCGGATACAAAATCGTGGGCCTGTTTAGCGGGCTGGATGTGTATGTCTCCGTGGTGGTGTACGGGGCGGGGGTCGACTTCTGCCTGTTCCTGATCGCCCGCTACAAGGAAGAGTTGGACGACGGGGCGACCTTCCGCGATGCGACGACGCTGGCCGTGAAGCACGTGGGGGCCGCACTGGCCACCAGTGCGGGAACCAGCATTGTCGGGATCGCGATGCTGACGCTGACCGAATTCGGCAAGTTCCGGCAGGCGGGAGTGGCCATCTCATTCGGCCTGTTCATCGCACTGCTCTGCTCGATGACAATGACACCCGCGATGATGTACCTGTTCGGCAGATGGACGTTCTGGCCCGATGTGCGGCGAGAGCGGATCTCGGCCTCGGAGGGGTTCATGCCCGCACGATCGGTCTGGAGTGCTCTCCAGGAACAGCGCTGGTTGGAACGCGGCTGGGAGTGGATCGCCGAGCTGATCTCCCGCAAGCCTGGCTGGGTGTTCGTGCTGACGATCGCGCTGCTCACTCCTCTGGCGATCGTCGGGGCCGTGTTCAAGGAGCATCTCAGCTATGGACTGCTGAGCGATTTGCGTCCGGATGTCACGAGCCGGCGGGGGGCCGAGGCAGTGCAGAAGCACTTCCCACCAGGGGCGGCCGGCGTAACCACCTTTCTGATTCAGCATCCAAAATTTGGACTGACCGATTTGAGGACTGGCGAGAAGCTGGCCAAGTTCCTGACCGAGGATCTGATGCAGCAGTCGAACGATCTGGGCATCTCCGATGTCCGGTCGCAGACATCTCCCCATGGGGTCAAAGCCCGGGGGGGCACGCGCAACCCCGGCGTTCGCGGAGTGGCCCGGAATCTGGCTCACAAGGCGTATTGCAGTCTCGACGATAGCAGCTCGCTCAAAGGTCAGTTGATGCGGCTCGATATCGTCTTCCAGACCGATCCCTTCGCGCGCGATGCGATCACCCGTCTGGACGAGGCGGAAGTGGCCATTCGTGAATCGCTTCGCAAGTACTCGCTGCTGAAAGCTGCGGGGGCCGATGAAGCCGATGTGCCAGCGACCTCCGAATCGACCTCCGATTCGACCTCCCCACCGGCGGCGGAACCGACCGTCGATTTCAGCAAATCGGCGAAGGTCTTGGCGCTGGGCGCGACCGCCAGCATTCGCGACCTCAAGCGGTCCACCGACCGCGATCAGATCCGCATCAACATCTACGTCTCGCTGGCCGTGTTCCTGGTGCTGATGACGCTCCTGCGGCAACCGGCCCTGTGTGCCTACCTGATTCTCACCGTGATTTTCAGTTACCTCGTGACGCTCGGAGCGTCGTACATTCTCTTCCGCTACACCACCGGGCCCGAGTTTTCGGGCCTCGACTGGAAGGTGCCCGTCTACCTGTTCACGCTGTTGCTGGCACTGGGCGAGGATTACAACGTCCTGTTCATGTCCCGCGTCACCGAGGAGCAGCCCAAGCACGGGGCCGTCCCCGGTATCCTCATCGCCCTGACCAAGACCGGCGGCATCATCTCCAGTTGTGGCATCATCATGGCCGGGACGCTCGCCTCACTCATGACCGGCTCGCTGGCAGGCATGGTCCAGTTGGGATTTGCGCTGGCCTTCGGGGTCATGATCGATACGTTCATCGTCAGGCCGATTCTGGTGCCCGCGTATCTGGTGCTTCTGAATAACGGGACATTTGGGAGCCTGAGCCGGATCCTGGGGGCGTATCAGCCCGCAGCGACCGATGTGGCTGATCCAGTCGCAGGCGATGCGATCGCCAGTGCGGATTGAGAGCGCACGCGGATCACCGAACGTCCAAGGTAACGCGGCGGCGGCCCAGAACCTTTGCTGTCAAATTCCGCCCGATCCGCCGCTCGGGTTGACCGCCTTGTTATGCGGCATTCACTTCTTGCGGCGAGTTTGCTTGTAGGTTTGCTCCATGAACACTTCACCTTTTGCGTTCTTTAGGGTTCCGGATGATTCCGAATGATCCGCGTCGAGGAAACGATTCTTGAATACGAATG
>JAYTFV010000335.1:0-5130 GCA_043734065.1 Planctomycetota bacterium | reverse complement strand
GTCAGGAGTCGGGAGCAGGAGGGGAGGAGGAGATGGGGAGATGGGGAGATGGGGAGATGGTCGTCTGGCTCCCGACTCCCGACTCCCGACTTTCCTACGGCAGCTTGATCGGGGCGTCGGCGGGCTTGGGGGGGACGGGTTCTTCTTGGGCGGGGGCGGTCGTTTCGGCGGCGGGGACTCCCTCCCAAGTCAGGCGGTAGTCATGGCCGCCCACTCGGAGCAGCAGTACTCCGCTGGGGAGGCGGGCCCACCCCTCGCCCGTGCGGTTGGTATTGACTTCCTGGGTGTCGACTGGTTCGCCGGTCGTCCGGTTCAGGAACTGCAAGACTGTATAGGTCTTCACCCCCTGACCGGGCGTCTCGTGTCGACGCTGAGCGGCATAGGCCAGCACGCCGCTCCTCACAGGCAAATATGGACGGAATAGCTGCTGCTCCAGCGGTCGCGACCAGACGGTCTTTCCGCTGTGGCGATCGAGGGCCACCGCGAGTCCATTCACGTGGACGGTACTCCCATTCGGGAGGGTCGCCTCCGTGATGTAATCCTGCCCAGCCGAGGGAGCATGCCACGTATGGACGTACAGGCGACTCTCATCGGCATGCACGGTGAACTCTGTCAGAGGCACCGGCTGCGGGGGGATCGAGGCGGTCCAGAGTTGCTTCCCGGTCTGGTCATCGACGAGCCGGAATGTTCCGTCGGGTTCCAGAAACGCAAGATCGGATCCCTCGACGGGATTCCATTTTGTTCCTGCGGAAAGCGTGAGGCTCCAGGCGTCCTTGTCGGTGGCCGGGTCATACATGGCGAATGTCCGTCGCTCCGGCTGGTTCCCGACCGCCGGTTCCTTCCGAGAGACCAGGAACAACCGTCCCCAATCGGCACGCTGACGGTCCACGCGTCCCTGCGGCAGAGGCCGCTCGGCCACGAAGGCTCCATCGGCGGCTCGTAACACGACCAGCCGATCGTGCAGAGGCGGGATCAGGACCACGTATTCTGAGTCGGCACAGATCTCCGACCCCTTCGTGACTCCCGTCCGTTTCCATTGGATCTTCGAGTCCTTGGTCTGCGGCTGGACGGCAATCAGCTCATCCCCCGTGAGGTAACACAACGTGTCATAGCCCAGCGGACCGACATTGTAGAGGTAGGAACCGTCCGGGGTCGGATAGACCACATCGCGGACTCCCTGCTTGCTATCCGCCGGACGCGACTTCATCGGATTGAACCCGTTGACCCCGTCCACCGCGGGAGCGAACGAGCACCGCATCCGGAACTGATCTCCCCCGCTATCCATCGGACTGACGACCGCGAACCGATCCCGGAAAGCGAGTAGCACCAACTGGGGATCGGTCTGCACGTACCGCAGTTGCTGCGTGGGGACCTGCCCCAGGGCATCGACATTGAAAGTATGCCGGACCGTACCGCTGGCATCGCTGCATTGCACGTTACGGGTGGGATTGAATTCCGCCGTAAACAGCCAATCGGAAAAAGGGCCTCGCCGGTCGCCCAGCACCGGAAAGACCTGCCGCTGCTGGATGGAGGCTCCAGCAACTCTCGACGCGAAGGTCGGGGCGGTCGCGGGCGGTTCGAGCTGCGCCAGTTGCGGGCCTGTCGTGGCATCCTGGCGAAGCAGTTCCAGGAGTGCCGTCCCCGTGACACCCGGCTCGCACTCGACATTCGCGAGCCCGTACCGCAGTTCGGTCACCAGGGGACCGATGAAGGGAACTGGAATTCCCTTCATCGCCAATTCATTGCGAATCAGTCGGCCCACCGCCGGGCCGCGCAGCGTGGGGTCGCGAGATTCGCTGAGTGTCCACAAGACTCGCTCGCTCTTGAACTGGTCAAACCCTTGGGTCAAGGCCAACTCGAGGTGCAACTGCGGGGCGAGATCGATCCCCAGCACACTCGCGAAGTGCGGCTTCAGGGTGGCCTCCTGGGCTGCGATGACCTCTTTCAGGGATTGCTGCATCTGCTGGCGGAGGGCCTCATCCGCCAGCGAATGCAGATGCGTCAATCGCCCGCGCAGCCAACGGTCGTCGCGGACCCGGTGGTCAGGGGACAGATCCATCAGCATGTCACTCTCTCCGACCTCCCGGATCAGATCGAGGTACTCGCGAAACGAGGCCAGCAAGTCGCCCGATTTTTCCAGCCCCTCGGCATGGAGCCGATTCAACAGCCGCCGCTGATCGGGATCGGTCACGGTCCGCTTGAGTTCCGCAATGATCCCTTTCGAACCGACGTCGTCCGCCTTCACCCGTTCCAATTGGGACCACACGAGCAGCCGCCGTGTGGGTGGAGATTCCTGGAGCTTCAGCGACTCTTGCAGCAGAGCCATCGCCTCCTGCTCCCGCCCCTGAAACAGGAGCAACTCCCCCTGCTCGGCCAGGGAGCTGGCGCGAGTCGGGGCATCATTCTGGGTGCGAGCCAGCTCTGAGGTGACATCGCTGAGAGACCGCAGGCCGACGATCTCGGTCGTGGTCTGCATCAGCAATCGACCTCCCGCCGCGACGAGGCTCCCCGCCGTGTGCGCCGGATCGAGACTGGAGCGGGCCAGAATCTGGCCGGTCCGCAGATTGATCGAGAGGATTTCGTGCGTGGCCACCGGGAGCAGATACTGGTTCCCGCTGACCGCGCCGCGCCCGGTGGGGGGCGGGATCTCCTGGCGCCACTTGACCTTGCCATCGTTCAGGCTGATCGCCTGCAAACTCCGCTTCCCGGCGATCACACAGTGTCGCTCGGTACAGGCAGCAATGTACAGCCCCTCCCCGCGCGGGAGTTCCCACAGCGTCTTGCCGGTCTCCATCTCCAGGCAGTACAGCATGTTGTTCTTCGAGGCGGGGAGCAAGATGCGACCGCTGGTCAGAATCGGTGTCGGGTCGAACCAGCGCTCTTCCTTCAGCAGGAGATCGAGCATCGTCTCATTGCCCGCCCTGGAAGATTGTTGCATCTGCATTTGCATCTGCATCCGCAGCATCTGGGCCATGCGCGGGTCCGCGTTCGCGGGGGGAGTTTGATATTGCTGGATCCACTTCATGCGACGGAGCAGCGGGTCCACCGCCACGACCACACCATCCCCGGTCGGACAGATCAGCAGCCCGCCCGCATACGAGGGCGATAAGCCGTACATCCGTCGCGTTTCATCAAAGGCGATGGAGCTGTCCGGATTCAACAGGGGCAGCGACCATTCCGCTTCACCCGTCTCCGGGGACAGAGAGTACAATCGGATTTGCCCCTTGTCCTCGGCCAGGACGAAGAGCTGGCCATCGACTGGCAGGGGAGCCCCCAGAAAGAACACGCCTCCCAGTCGTTGGGATTCACTCGTGAACTGTCCGTCTTCATCGAAGGGGACAGCCACGGACGGTCCCCCGGATTCCCATTTGAGCAGACCCGACTGGATGTCGTAGGCCAACAACCGGTTGTTGCCCGGTGGGGTCAATTCATGCCGACCCTGCGGCATCCGGTTCCGCATGAACATGCCCGCTGGAACCGTCGCACGGGTCATCCCGGTACATGACACGGCATACACCTGGCGACCATCGCTGGCCAGGGAGGCTCCCGTCTGATTCACCCAGGCCCGCTGGCCCAGATACAACTCCACCAGGCGATCCTGGCTCGGATTGGAAACGGTCTCGACATAGTGGCGTTCGCAAAAGTAGAGAAATGTGTCGTCCTTGACGACTCCCGACCAGCGGATTTGCCCGGTGCGTGCATCCAGTGCTTTGAGTGATGCCATCCCCTGCACCAGCACCGTCTCACCGTCCACCAGCGGCGAACCCACAACCCACGGCAGCGTCTTCACCGCGTTGGAATTGTCATTCCGCAGGTACTTGGCTTCCAGATATTTGAGGACCGACTGAAACTTCTCGTCGCGCCCTTTGACATAGGTGTCGAGCGGGTCAATCAGCGGATAGGACCAACTCCCCCGTTGCAGCGGCGAGACCAGCGGGCCGTCTCCCCAGCGACGCGGATGGCCGCCCCCCATCTGCCAGTCCCCGAAGCGATGAGGGACCAGCGGGGCGACCGGTCCAAACACCTTGTTCAGCCACGCCGCATCCCCCGTGGCCGGTGGAGTCAACAGCTTGCCCTCATACTCGAGGGGTGAGGTCTGCGCCAGCGTACTCAACTCGCGCACGTAGTCCGCCGCCTGCTCGGGTTGACCGGAAAGCGTCCACGCCTGGGCCATGTGAATCAGTCGCGCGGTCCGCTGCGGTCCGACCTCGGTGGCGGGGAGTAGTCGCTCCCACAACCGGGCAGCGAGGGCGGTCTCTCCCTGATCGAATGCGATCGCTCCGGCCGCTTCCGTCGCCTCGACCGCCGCGAGTGTCAGGGGATAAATGCGGACGACCGCCAGCAGTTCCGTCAAGTCGCCGCGCAGGCGGGCCTGGGCCAGACGCTGGGCTGCCAACGGTTCGAAGCGGCGGCGGTACGTGTCGATGGCCTCGGGAGGCAGGCCCCGCAGGAGCGATTCGATTCGACCGAGCGTACTGCTCGCGGGCGTGTCCGCTTCGAGTTCAAAGAAGTCCTCGCCCTGTTCCAGCAGCGGTTGCAGTTTTTCAATCGCCGCATCGTAGTCGCCCGCGGCCAGCAACTCGCGAGCATCGCTAATTTCCGACAACACCTGCGGCTCGTGTGGCAACCGCTGACGCAGAAGCTCCTCGGGAGTCTGCGGCTGCATTTGGAACTGCCCGAACTGGGCCCACAGAGCCGGAGAGGCTGTCGCTCCGATCACGCAGCAGCAGACTGCGGCGGAGAGATACCATCGCAGGGGTCGTCTGAAGAGAGTTCGTCCGTGCTCCGCCATGATTCCACTCCGGGAAGATCGCGACTATCCGTCAGTCGCTGGGCCTACGGTTTGCAGGCCGCCGGTCACAAACACCAGGGACTGAGGAAAGTAGGGCCGGCGGGAATCGAACCCGCGACCAAGCGATTATGAGTCGCCTGCTCTCACCGCTGAGCTACAGCCCCCTCGACACATCCAAACCCGAATGTGAAGCGACTCATCGTACGTTGCTGGCAAGGATTTCTCCAGTGCGGTGGTGAGTGGTGAGTGGTGAGTGGTGAGTGGTGAGTGGTGAGTGGTGAGTGAAGAGTGAAGAGTCCTCCCGACTCCCGACTCCCGACTCCCGACTCCCGACTCCC
>JAYTFV010000334.1:0-4354 GCA_043734065.1 Planctomycetota bacterium | reverse complement strand
GCCTCTCCCACGGGTCAGACAATTCTGGCCGATCGCCTGACGGGAATGGAAAGAATTCTGTGCGACGGATCGGGCATCGGCAAATTTTGCAGGGTCCGCCCGAGCCCCTCGGAATTCCGGGGAAGACCTCTTGACCCAATTCGGGAACAGCCATAAGTTCCCCCCGTTCGATCGCTGACCGCGAAAGAACAACACGCGGCGTGGGAATGCCAGCCAAGGATGGCTCGGCACGGGGAATCGAAGGCATGGAGGCCGACGATACCCGCTTTTTTCCTCTCGCTGCGGGGTTGCTCTGAGTGTGTTGGCGAATTCTCATCGCCCCCGGAAATAGCTTGAGTCCAAAGCCCCCCTAGGACTCGCTGTTTCCGGGTTTTTTTATTGGCACTATGAGAAGTGGGAATCCGGGGCTGGTCGTCGAAGTGAAGAATTCAACGCCAAGACGCGAAGACGCCAAGGGGGGAAGGTTCGCGGCGCACACTGTTTCCTCTTCATTCCTTTGCGCCCTTGCGCCTTGGCGTCTTTGCGTTAAATTTCCCCTGTACCCACACATGACTCCCCAGGACTTCCTCGCATGATCATCGACGCTCACCAGCACTTCTGGGAACTCGGACGCTTCGACACCCGCTGGCTCCTCGCTCCGCAGCACCACAAAATCTGTCGCGACTTTCGTCCGGAACACCTCAAACCACTCATCGACGCCGCTGGGGTCACCCAGACGATCTTCGTCCAGACTCAGCACAACCTCGAAGAGAACCGCTGGGCACTTCAGCTCGCCGACCAGCACGACTGGATCTGCGGCGTCGTCGGCTGGGTCGACCTCGCCAGCCCCGACTGTGAGTTCCAGTTGGCCGAGTTCCAGGCCCATCCCAAGTTTGTCGGCGTTCGCCACATCACCCAGGACGACCCCGACGACGACTTCATCGTGCGGCCCGATGTGCTGCGCGGGCTGCGGGTGCTTGAGAAGCACCGGATGCCGTTCGACCTGTTGTTCTATGTCAAGCATCTCAAGCATGCGGCGACCTTGGGACGCGAACTCCCCGACCTGCCGATGGTGATTGACCACCTCGCCAAGCCAAAGATCAAGGCGCAGCGGCTCGACGACTGGGAGGCGAACTTCCGCGCCGCTGCCCAGTTCCCGAATATCTGCTGCAAGCTGTCGGGGATGATTACCGAGGCCGACTGGGAGCACTGGCAGCCTCGTGATCTCCAGAAGTATGTCGACATCGCCCTGGAATGTTTCGGGCCGAAGCGGTTGATGTACGGCAGCGACTGGCCGGTGTGCGAGTTGGCGGGGACTTACCAGCAGCAGTTCGATGCGTTACGGGAGTGCTTGAGTTCACTCAGTGAGGCGGAGCGGCACGAGATTTACAGCGGGACGGCGATGCGGTTCTACGGGATCAGAACGTAGCTGCCTTCGCCAGAAGGCGGGCTGAGGCTCCGGGCGTTTGCGGTGGCCGACAGACTTCCGAAGGAGTGCGGTCGCCATTCTACGCAGAATCCTCGGGATTCGAGCCACTCTCCCACCAAGCAGGTGTGGCCCCATGTCAGCCCAGGCATGGCTCTCTGGCTCAACTCCCCACCCCGCAGGGGTTCCAGCCCATAGCCGGTGGTGAGCGCAGCGTCACCACCGGTTCGCATTCCCAGAGGCGATCGTATCCCGAAGGGATTTCAGCCGACGCACTGGCATCAACGACACGCCGGGCTGCAATCCCTTCGGGATAGGCTGACTCGGGCACCCGCTGACCGGTGGTGACGCTGCGCTCACCACCGGCTAAGGGCTGGAATCCCTTCGGGATAGTCGGGCTGGCGAAAGTAGAAACTGGGGCCAGTCCCTGTCGGCTTGACCCACCCCTGCGGGGCTGAAGACTCGGAGCTTGCGTAGAATGGCGACTGCACTCCTTCCGAAGTCTCGGAAGTCTGACCCGGCGCGCGGGCGCTGATTCCCGTCGCCCGCGTTCTGGCGAACGCAGCTACGAGCGTGCTCTGCCATCGATCCACGACGATCGGCCCGGTTCTCAGTCCTCAGTCTCGGGGCTGCCGTCCTCTTTCTTCTTTAGCACTCGCCGCCGCGTGGCGCTCGGCTTCTTCTCGGGTTCGACGCCGCCCATCGCTTTGCGGACAGTCTCCAGTAAGACATCCATCGCAAACGGCTTCCGCAGATAATCGACGGCCCCCAGCATCTCGGCGTACGCCTTGTGCCGACCGCCCTCATTGGCCGTAATCATGATGACCTTCGGCGGCGCGGGGAGCGTGCGCAGGAACTCCAGCACCGGGAAGCCCCCCATCTTCGGCATCATCATGTCGGTAATCACCAGGTCGGGCTTCTCGGTGGTAATCAACCGCTGCCCATCGATGCCATTCGTCGCCAACACCACGCGATACCCTGCTCCGTCCAGCACTGCGGACAACGTCGAACCAATCTCGCGGTCGTCTTCGATCAACACAATGGTGGACATGGCAGCTGGATCTCCTGGACGGTCGCGAGGCACCTTCGACCTAGGTGAACGAGAATGATACCCTTTCGGTTGTCCCGTGTCAGGGGCGTGGCCCTCCTGGCGGTCGCCAAAAGGCATTCCGGTGAGCGGGCTTTGGGGAGATGCAATGTGTACAAGTCTGAGAATTCAACTCCGTCAGCGGGGCGGGCGGGCAAGACTCCGGCGGAGCGGCGGCGGGAGTTATTGATCTTTCTCGCAGTCATCGCCGGGGTGTCGCTGTTATTGTTTGTATCGAGCCGCTGGTTCGGACAGCCGGGTGGTTCCGGAAGCGGAGAGTCGGTGGCGGGACGAGGGAGTGATGTCACGGGTCCGTCGTCAGCGACCAGTGCGGCGGATGCCGAGGGCGAGACTCGTCACGATCAAAACGCACAGAGTCCAGAGAACAGTCTACGGGAGCAGGCGATGAGCGATCAACCGGTACAGGCGGCGGGAGTGCCAGGGGAGGCAGCGGGGCCTCCAGCGGAGGATGTACTCGGGCAGTTTGAGACGTATTTCCTGCCTCACATTCGCCAGAGGCGAAAGGTCTATGGGATTCCGCAGAGTGTGGTGGGCCACGCGATCGACGACATTCCGAAGTTGACGGACGAGGTGCGGGCCTATCTCAAGTCGCACGAAGTGGCGCGGCGGCTGTATGCCGAGACGGTGGTGAGCGGCTCGGACGAGTTACTGCTCGGGGAGGATCGACGGTGGCCGAGCCTTCCCGACCAGTCGGGTGGAGAGGCTCCCATGACGATTGCTCTCGGTCTGCTACATATTGACTGGCGTCATCATGCCGCCGAGAAGATGGCACTGGGGGTGGTCCCGTTTGCCACGGGCCCGGATGGTTCTTCGTTTTTCTTGTCGCTGAAGAAGGGGTGGGTGCGGCAGGTGGGGATCGGCTGGGGCGGGTATGACTTGGACGATCCCCAACTGGTGGCGAAGTCGGGGGTGAACCACCGGATGGAGTATTGGCCGAGCCAGAAAGCGTTCGTGGAGGAGATGCAGCAGCGGGATGCGGCGATGCAGGAGTACGTGCGAACGCTGCCAGCCGCCGACCAGCAGATGTATCCCTGGTTCCTGCGCGATCCGCACGCCCCAGCGCTGCAGCCGGTGCCGGAGAAGGTGCCGGTGGTGATCGCGATCCAACCGCTGCCACTGCCGACGGCGAAGGAGTTCACGACTCGCCGCGCGGCGCTGCTGGCCAAGCTGGCCCGACTGACTGACGTTCGCATACGGCTACCCGATTTGAAGAAGGGGGAGGAGCCGGAATTCATCAGTCCGTACCTGGATGACTTCGGAAAGAAACCGAAACCTAAGCCCGAAATTACTGCCATCGTCCAGTACTCAGTGCTGGTCGGGGACCAATTGCTGAAGAAAGAAGACATCGAGCAGAGAAGACTCGGTGCCAATCTCGTCGATTTCGCTTCCGGTGTTGCCGATGAATTGAATGACAAGTCGATTGCGATGGAAATGGCGGATCTGTATCTACACCCGTTCTTTGTCCAGTCTCCAAAAGACGACTTGGCAGAGCGTCTGGTCCGAGAGATGTTTCGAGTCTACTACGCGTCCGATCAACACGAGAAGGCGCTGTATGCGGCGGACCTGTTTCGACAGCATGCGACGAATTCCAACCTCAGCGATCTCGGTCGAATCCACATGTCACAGGCCCTGGAGAAACTCGGGCGATACGATGATGCCATCGCGATCCTGAACGATATTGCCGATGACAGCAGTGTCATCGGTGCCAAACGACACATCCCGGAAATCGAGAAGCTCCGGGATTCGACAAAGACTGGGAGAAAACCATGAAGACCATCTCGTTCAGAGTCATCCAGGCTGTTCTGATTGTCGTCTTCGCCATGTCCCAGGTCCATGCGCGA
>JAYTFV010000333.1:0-5873 GCA_043734065.1 Planctomycetota bacterium | reverse complement strand
CGGCAACGCACTGTTTCACACTGGGTGAGTTTTCAGTCGTCAGTTCTCAGTTTTCAGTAGGAAGCCAAGTCCCCAGTGTGAACAAGTGCGTTGCCGTGTCGGAGATTCGCCGAGTTCGAAGCACTTCCCCCCTCCCCGTTTCGCCGCGACGCGCAGGCTTTGCGTAGCGGAGCGCGGAGCCTCGGCGATAAGATCGAGGCGGGTGGATGATCGCCGCTTCCCGGCGGCAGTCGCATTTCGAGGTGTGGTCCATGCGTGGTGTGCTGTTCAATCTGGCGTGTCTGTGCGTGGTCACCTCTGGGGCGCTGGCCGAAGAGTTGAAGCGGGTCGTGCCGCTCCCGCTGAAAGACGCGGATGCGGCCACCGCTGCGGACATGAAGACCTACTCCGAAACGCTGGAACATGCGGGGGTGAACTTCGACATGGTCCCGATCCCCGGAGGCAAGTTCCTGCTCGGGAGCCCGGTCAGCGAAGAGGGCCGCAATGACGATGAGGGGCCACAAGTCACCGTCGAAATCTCGCCGTTCTGGATGGGGAAGACGGAGATTACCTGGGAAGCCTATGACGTATGGGGCCAGGAGATCGACAGGCTCCGCCGCAAGTATACCGGCCTGACCCCGACGGACCGCGACGCCGCCGCCGACGCAGTGACGCGTCCGACGCCGCCGTATACCGACATGAGCTTTAACATGGGGAAGGGGAAGTTCCCGGCCATTTGCATGACGCAGCACGCGGCCCGGACCTACTGCAAATGGCTCTCGAAGAAGACCGGTCGCTATTACCGGCTGCCGACCGAAGCCGAATGGGAGTATGCCTGCCGGGCGGGGACGACGACGGCTTACTCGTTCGGCGATGACCCGGCGATGATCGGCGATTATGCGTGGTACGGCGAGAACAGCAGCGCCAAATACCAGCGCGTCGGCAAGAAGAAGCCAAATCCGTGGGGCCTGTATGACATGCACGGGAACGTCGCTGAATGGGTACTGGACCAGTACATCCCGACAGCGTACGGAGACCGCCAGGGAGCCGTGAAGAACCCGCTCGATATCCCGAAGACCGTCTACCCCCGCGTGGTGCGTGGCGGCGGCTGGGACCACGAACCGGGTCAACTCAGAAGTGCTGCCCGCATGGCCTCCGCCGAAGAGTGGAGCGACCAAGACCCCCAAGTGCCGCGTAGCATCTGGTATCATACCGACGCACTGAGCGTCGGCTTCCGCGTGGTGCGCCCGCTGGTGGAACCGTCTGAGGAAGAGAAGACTGCATTCTGGGAAAAGAACGACCCGATCCAGCTTGATCCGCTGGAAGGAGAGCAGACCGCACCGAAGCCAGAGGAGTGAACCCGCATGGCCCCCATACTTCAAGATGTCTCCTGGGAAAGGATGATCGCCGCCGTGGAAGCTGTCAAAGAACGCATGTTGCGAGCAGCCGGGGCTCTCGGCCAGGCTGGGATTCCCTATGCCGTCGCGGGAGGCAACGCCGTGGCCGCATGGGTTTCCAGGATCGACCAAGCTGCGGTCCGGAATACTCAGGACGTGGATATCTTGATTCGACGGGCCGACTTCCCCGCAGTGAAAGCCGCATTGGAGGCAGTCGGCTTCAAGCACCGACACGTCGCGTCGATCGATTGTTTTCTCGACGCGGGAAGCCTCAAGGTCCGCGACGCGGTGCATCTGCTGTACGCGGACGAGAAAGTGCGGCAGGAATATCCACTGCCCTCGCCGGACGTTGAGCCAGCGGACGAGTCGGGAGGATATCGGGTGGTCTCCTTCGAGGGACTGCTGCGGATGAAGTTCAACTCGTATCGAGATAAGGACCGCACCCATCTTCGAGATTTCATCGAGGTCGGCCTGCTCGACGAATCGTGGCTCCCCAAGCTGATCCCCGAACACGCCGCGAAGCTGCAAGAGCTGCTGAACAACCCCGATGGCTAGTAGTCCACCAATATCAACTTCTGAAGTAGCTGCACTCGCCAGAGTGCGGGCAGCCCGAGTTCTGGCGAACGCAGCGACCTCACAACCTCAACTTGGTGGACCACTCGGAGCGAACATCGATGCCTTCGCCTTTCCCCGGAATGGACCCGTTTCTCGAAGCCCACTGGGGCGACGTGCATGCTCGCCTCATTGTGTATGCCAGCAATCAACTGCAACGTCAACTCCCGTCGGGCTTGGTGGCCGGTGTCGAGCAGTATGTCTCTCTGGAAATCGATGACAAGTTCGTTCGCTTTCGCCCAGATGTCGCGGTTCTTAAATCGGGACGCACCGAACAGTGGGCTGCGACCGGCAGGCTGGAGGCGGATGAACCGTGCATTGCCGACGAACCGGAAATTCATCGCGGCATTCGGATCGAGGACCGAGAGGGACGGCTGGTCACGACGATCGAGTTCTTGAGTCCCGTCAACATGAAAAGCCAAACCGATCGCGACGTGTTCCACCGTCGGCAGGTGGAGTTTTTGAGGCACGGCGTCAATCTCGTCGAGGTCGACCTGCTGGTCGCGGGAGTCTGGACCGTCTTTGTGCAGGAGGAATTGATCTCCACCCCGTGTCGCGAACCGTACCGCGTGTGTGTGGTCCGAACCGAGCGACTGGAACGCCCCGAGTGCTATCCCGCCCCGCTCCAGAAAACCTTGCCCCGGATTCGAATTCCCCTCCGTCCCGGAGACCAGGACGTGGTGCTCCATCTTCAGGACTTGGTGAACCGCACGTGGGAGGACGGAGCCTACGAGAAACGGATCGACTACTCCCACGACCCCCTGCCGCCACTGAGTCCGGCGGATGAAGCGTGGTTGGTGGACTGGCTCTCCTCGCAGGGGATCAGTCGCACCGCAGGTGCCACGTGACATTGATCTAGCCCGAGAGACTGAAACTCACTCAGACGAGAACTCACTCAGACGAGGAACTGCTGATCATGCCTTCCCCCTTCCCCGGAATGGACCCGTTTCTCGAAGCCCACTGGGGCGACGTGCATGCTCGGCTATCGGTGTATGCCTGCGACTTACTCCAACAACGATTGCCCGTCGGCTTGGTGGCTTCCGTCGAAGAGTATGTCGTATTGTCCAGTGAGGAATCCGACGAGGCCTGGAGCAAGCCTCAGCGCTGGCGTCCGGATGTGAGCGTCAATGAGCAGGAATCAGCCGTTGCTCTCATCGAGCCCGAGACCGCATTGCTGGATGCCGATCAGCCCGTCATTGTCGACGCCGAACCCCAAACGATGCGCGAGGTCCGCATCCTCGATTCCCAGTCGCGACTCGTCACCAGCATTGAGTTCCTCAGTCCTTCCAACAAGATTGGCGAGGACGAGCGACACGCCTTCCGCCGTAAGCAAAACGACCTTCTCGCGAGTGGCGTCAACCTCGTCGAGGTCGATTTAATTCTCGGCGGCGGCTGGACGATTCACCCCAGCCAGGTCGAGACTCCGCTCGAATGCCAAGGCCCGTACCGCATCAGTGTGACCCGCGTGCGTTACCCCCATCGCATCGAATGTTACTTGACCAACTTGCGAAACCTGCTCCCAAGGATTCGAATACCCTTGCGGCGGGGCGAGACCGACATCGTCCTCGACCTTCAGGAGTTGATCACTCTGGCCTATGAACGGGGGGCTTACCACCGCCGCCTGAACTACGCCAACGCCCCTCGCCCCAAACTCAGTCCCGAGGACGACGCCTGGATGACCGGTCTGCTGGTCGCCAGCGGACGCCTGCCTCAGCCACCCTCCTCTTCCCCTCCGTCGCTCACCCCTGTCCCCTAACCCCTCACCTTCTTCCCTTCCTCTGGAGACTCCCGCAATGCAACAACCCTTCGAAAACACCACCTCGCGGCGGCAGTTCCTGCAAGCCACCACGAAAGCCGCCGCCGTCGGCGCGGCGCTCACCGCGACCGCGCCCCAGCTCTTCGCCGCGGAGAACAACAAGGTCAAGGTCGCGCTCGTCGGTTGCGGCGGTCGCGGCACCGGGGCGGCGGGGAACTCGCTGTCGGTCAGCAACGGCCCGACCAAGCTGGTCGCCATGGCCGATGTGTTCGAACACAAGATGAAGAGCAGCTTCGACAATCTGTCGGTGCAGTTCCCCAGTGCTGACCAGATGGACGTGCCGACCGAGCGGAAGTTCCTCGGCTTCGACGCCAACAAGAAGGCCATGGATTGCCTCAGCCCCGGCGATGTCGTGATCCTCACGACCCCGGCAGCCTTCCGCTGGTCGCAGTTCGCATATGCGATCGAGAAGGGCCTGAATGTCTTCATGGAGAAGCCGGTCACGATCGACGGGCCGACCAGTGCGCGGATGCTGGAACTCAACAAGAAGGCGATGGCCAAGGGACTCAAGGTCGGCGTCGGCCTGATGTGCCGCCACTGCCACGCGCGCAAGGAGCTCTACGAACGCATTCAGGGCGGCGAGATCGGCGACTCGATGCTGATCCGCGCTTACCGCATGGCTGGCCCGACCGGGTCCGCAGCTGTCAAGCCGCGTCCTCCGGAGAGCAAGAGCGAGCTGCTTTACCAAATCGCCAACTTCCACGGTTTCCTATGGCTGAGCGGCGGGGCGGTGAGCGACTTCCTGATCCACAACATCGACGAGTCGTGCTGGATGAAGAACGACTGGCCGGTCTCGGTGCAGGCGGTCGGCGGACGGCATTATCGCGATGACTGTGTCGACCAGAACTTCGACTCCTATGCGATGGAGTACACGTTCAAGGACGGCACGAAGATGTTCGTGGAAGGCCGCACCGTGCCGGGTTGCCACCAGGAGTTCGCCAGCTATATCCACGGGACGAAGGGCGTGGCGGTCATCTCGACCTCGGGTCACTCCCCGGCGAAGTGCCGCACCTATAAGGGGCAAAACCTGGACCAGGCGAACCTGCTCTGGACCTGCTCCCAGCCCGAGAAGAACCCCTACCAGTTGGAGTGGGACGACTTCCTGGATGCGATCCGCAACGACAAGCCGTACAACGAAGTCGAGCGGGGCGTGATGGCCAGTGCGGTGACCAGCATGGGCCGCATGGCCGCCCATACCGGCCAGGCGTGGACGCTGAAGGACTTCCTCGATCCGAGTGTGAACGACCACGAGTTCGCCCCCGGCATCGAGACCCTGACCCTGGAGTCCGAGTCGCCACTGAAGGCCGACGCCAACGGCAAGTACCCGGTGCCGCTCCCCGGCATCATCAAGAACCGCGAGTACGCGTAACTTGAGGTGCGAAACTTCCGAAGTCTTCTGAGACTTCGGAAGTTTGCGGCGACCAACCACGAGCCGGGAGAGCCTCTCCCGGCTCGTGGTGTTTGCTGACTGTCACAACAGTTGCTTGTCGCTATCTGGCCGACAAGCTCACAGATGAGCCATTGGAATGATCCCAGCCTTCGACGAAAACGGTTATCTGCCGCCGAGAATCCACCCAGCTACTTTGGGCGAAATTGCAGCCCGGTTCGGTCGTGAATCAGAGGTTCGTCGAGTTCAAATGGAGTCGTTGTGTTGGTTGAACGAGATCGCCGGGTGCCACTGGCGGTCGCTTTGGGCCGCCAGTGTTTTCGCGCGTGAACCGTCTCTCTCGATGTTGCTGGTCCCCCCCGACTGGCGAGTCAAAGCCCTCGCCAGTGGCACCCGGGGCCACGTTTGTTGGTGATGGCACGCTTGCCCCCAGTGCCCGGTGATCGGTGACGTGGAATGGGCTTCCAGCCGCGGGGTGGCACTGACAAGACCATGAACACTGGGTGGCGGGTGCCACTCGCCGGGGTGGCACTGTAAACGGAAGGAACACCGTCGAATGAGGGTTGATGTTGGGTGCCACTGGCGCCGGGTGCCACTGTCGAGGGAGGCCCTTCCACCGAATGAGGGGTGATTTCGGGTGCCACTGGCGGTCGCTTTGGACCGCCAGTGTTTACGCCCCTGA
>JAYTFV010000332.1:0-4742 GCA_043734065.1 Planctomycetota bacterium | reverse complement strand
CGGCAACGCACTTGTTCACACTGGGGGCTTGGCTTCCTACTGAAAACTGAGAACTGACGACTGAAAACTCACCCAGTGTGAAACAGTGCGTTGCCGTGGGGCGACCGCCACAAACAGGGAGCATTCGCCAAATGGCAGTCTCTGGCCCCCTCTTCCCCGCGAGCGACGTAGCTTCCACCTTGTACACGTTGCGGGGGGAGAGGGCTGGGGTGGCCTCGCCCTCCTGACCAGCACGTGAACGTGGCCTACTCACCCTCTTCCCAGGGATTGACCAGTCGAATCTTCGTATCCTGAAAGTGCTTCGTATTGCGGGTGGCCAGAGTTCCACGACGGGCCGCGACAATTCCGGCGATCATCACATCGCGGATCTCGACGGGGCGTCCCTGGGATCGGAGTCGGGCCGAGATAGCAGCGGCCTCATCGGCGGCGGCGACATCAAAGACGAGTACGCGGCCACTCAAATCTTCGGTCAGGGCCAGGCGGAATGCCTCTTGAAGGGTTCTTTGGCGTTTCCCCTTGGCCATCGCCTCCAATCCGAAGCGGATCTCAAAGACAGTCACACTGGTCGTCCAGATCGATTCGGTCGGCTGGGCATCCAACCAAGCCACGACTCGCGGCTCAGGGGACTGTTGCATTAAAGCCGAGAGTACGTTGGTATCCAACACGATCATGGGTCAAGACTCGGTGGCTGAATGCGCTGTCCTCGCAATTCGTCGATCTCGAAATCCAGACCGACTTTCGAGAACCGCTTCGCCAGCTGTGACCCCAGCCGAGGCGATGACTTTCCCCACGTGAGTACTGCGTTCCGGAGGATCTCTCGCACGATTTCTTCCATACTTTGCCCCTGAGCGAGGGATAACTCACGCAACTTCTCTCGCACATCCTCTTCCAGATTGCGAACGACGAATTGTGCCATCGGGATGCCTCCTGTTGATATCACGATATCACATGAGGTCATCGGCGTCAACTCGTCACTGCCCATCCGAAGTCTGACTGAAGTGTTGTGCGGGAGGGCGAGGACCGGGAGGAGCCTCTCTTTCCTTCAGAGGGAGTCGCTCCCTGTGGAGTTCGGCATTCCGATGGATTTCCCTCGACCGTATTCCTCATTCGCGATAGCCTCATGAGAGAGGAGGAACTGGACCATGAGCAGCGTTGTCACTTCTGGCCCGTCCATCGCCATTGATGTCGCCGTGATCCTGACGGCGATCGTTCGTCCAGAACCCGATAGAGGCGGCTACTCCGCCTCCATTCCGGCGCTTCCCGGCTGTCATACCCAAGGCGAGACCCTCGAAGAGGTTCGGGACAACTTGCGTCAGGCTGCCGAGGGCTGGCTCGCCGTCGCCCATGACGACGCCCTCGCCCGTGAGACGGCAGGGGATGCTCCGTGAAGACGGTTTCCGGCAAGCGGATGTGCCGCGTTCTGGAGCAGCGAGGCTGGGTTCTCGCACGCATCAACAGAAGCCATTTCATCTACCAGCACGGAGCCACGCAGAGGCGGACGGTGGTGCCCATCCACGCCAACGAGAACTTAAAACCCGGCACTCAGCGCGGCATCATGCGCGACGCCGGATTGACCGAAGACGATCTCTGACGGTCGTGTGGCCCGACCCATTTGGTGACCCGGGTCGCATGTTGACTTGAAGCCCGGCCATCTCGATCGCAAGGGGGGTCAATCGTCTACTGCATTGCAGGATCGATGCTTGGGTCAACTCCGCTACAATCCCGACATCATGACCGAAACCATTGTTCCTCTCTCACCCGATTTGACTGCGTTTCACGGCCTCACCGCATCCCGCCGGGCGTGGATTGCGGAGTTCCTGATCCCGTGGTGCCGGACGGCGAATGTGCCGTCGCTGCTCAAAGCCGAGATGGAGTGGGGCGACATCGCAGGGCGGATCGATCCGCAGTTCTCGCTCTGGCTCTGGGCCTGGAGCCGGTTTCCGGTGTTGTATGTGGACGGACTGCGGGGGCTGGAGGAGAGCTTTTTTGTTCAAGTCACGCTGCTGGACGGCTCGCAGCACAGCGGGTATCCCGATGGACGCTCCAGCCAGCGGGCGCTGTTGATGCTGGTCGATCGCGAGGCCGGGCAGACCGTGGAGCGCGGGCCGTTTCGGCTGGATCAAGTGCGGTCGGTGGAGCGGGTCGTGGGATAGGCTTCCAGCCTGTCAATTCCCGGAAGGCGACAGGCTGGAAACCGATCTCTCGGCTCCACTACTCCAGCACAAATGTCAAGGTCACATTGGCCCCGACACTGATGAGACCGACGGACAATGAGCCGGTTTCGCCGGGGTCGGTATTCCCAGATGATTGACTCACGTTCTGCCCCATTCCAGAAAAGGCCCCCCCCCTTGATCCGCCGTAGTAACTTCCACTGAATGTGCCGCCCCAACTGTTCTCGCTGATTGAC
Source organism: Planctomycetota bacterium (assembly GCA_043734065.1). Taxonomy (GTDB): domain Bacteria; phylum Planctomycetota; class Planctomycetia; order Planctomycetales; family Planctomycetaceae; genus TH-plancto1. Next base: position 2,335 of record JAYTFV010000332.1, on the reverse strand, counting down.
ATCACTCGACCGACTTTGACATCCAGTTCCGAGGCCAGGGCGGTGGCCTTTTCTTTGGCGGCCTTGATGGCCAGCTTCCGTGCGGCATCGCGATGTTTGCGCAACTCGGTGGTGCGAAACTCAATGCCGTGGATGTGGGTCGCCCCGTGCTTCAAGACACCGGTCAGAGCGGCATCGTAATCGCTCACGCGGCGCAGCTTGACATCGATCCCTTGTCGCACGTCGTATCGGCTGGGGATGATATCTTCACTGTCTTTGTAGTGGGGCTGAATTCCGATGAAGTCGGTCTGAATGTCTTTGGCCTCGATCTTCACGCCTTTGAGGAAGGTCACGATCGCCGCCAGCTTCGCATCATTCATCTTTTTGGCGGCCTCCAGGTTCGGATCACGCGATTCCACCCCCAGGCTGAGATGGACTTCATCCGGGGCGACTTTAATTTCCGCACTGCCGTCGACGGAGATCGTCGACACACTCTTGTCGTTGATCGCTCCCCATTGGGCCCGGCACGAGCCGCCCGCGATCAGGATCATGGCCACGCATACACCCAGTTTCTGAAACATCGTCGTTCTCCGTGGGACTGAACTACTGCATGTCGCGGACTCACCGCACTGGCGAGCAGAGTCGCGAATCCCCGGTCGTCATGCAAGACAGCGAATGCGAAATGACGCGCTCGCGGGTGGCCCACCGACTTCCGAAGTCTCGGAAGACTTCGGAAGTCGGCTCTTGCACTCAGACGCGGGTGCCAGTTGGTCCGCGTTCTGGCGAATGCGGCGACGCGAGGGGCTGACACCGCTCGGCTCGCCGGATTCGGACGGTTGTCGGGAGCGGTTCTCTTCTCTTCATCGGCTCGTTCAGATATCGTCACGGTTCGTGGGCGGTCGGGGGTTTCGTGTGGAAAACCGGGCGCTCAGAGGTCGGGGCTGACACCGGGTGGGAGCGCAATCTCCCGGATCCGTGAGGTCGCCCGTCGCAGAGATTCAATCGAGGTGCCAGCATGACTCAGGAAGAGATTCTATTCGACGCGGAAGAGCGGATGGAAAAGGCCGCCGGTGTGTTCAAGGGCCAGTTGCAGGGGCTGCGAGTCGGGCGGGCGACGCCGGGGCTCGTGGACTCTGTCCGCGTTCTGTATTTCGGATCGCCCACACCGCTCAAGCAGATGGCCAACATCAGTTGCCCCGAGCCACAGCAGATCGTCATCCGCCCCTTCGATGCCAGTCAGCTCGGGGAGATCGTCAAGGCGATTCAGGCCAACGATGCGGGGATGGCCCCGGTCAATGACGGCAAGCTGATCCGCATCAACGTGCCTCCGCTGTCGACCGAGCGCCGCAAGGAGATGGTCCACCGGATTGGTAAGATGTCGGAAGAGGCGCGCGTGGCCATTCGCAATGTGCGTCGCGATGCGAACAAGCACGCGGACCAGGGCGAGAAGGACAAGGCGATGACCGAGGACGAGTGCAAAGCCTGCAAGGAAGAAATTCAGAACCTCACGAAGCGGTATGAGGGGGAAGTCAACAGCTCGGGATTGGCCAAGGAAGCGGAGATCATGCAGTAGTCCTCCCGAGCCGTGGCCACGTTCGCCAGAACGTGGGGAGCCCACAATCGTCTCAGCTGGCAGCCCGCGTTCTGGCGAACGCAGCTACGAAGTTTTCCCTTCCGCAGGAGTACATCCCTTGAACTGGCAGGCAGCAACTCTCCGAAACTTTCGGACAGGACTGTGCAGCATCGCGCTGTGCCTGGCCTGCGTGACCGTGGTCTGGGCTCAGGCCCCGGCTCCAAGGCAAGTACCGCCGGTGGCACCCGGACCGGGCGTGGCACCGGGCGTCCCGGCTCCCGTCGCGGGAGCCCCCTCGGCGACAGTGGCCACATCGGGTCAATGGGCCCCCGACCCGGGGGGCTTCATCCGCGGGAATCGCAGCCCTCAACAGATCGGCTTCTACTACAGTTGGTTCCGGTTCATCCCGGTCATCCTGTTGTTTCTGGCGTGGACGAACTACTCGAACTGGGTCGATGAGGACAGCCGGGGCCTGCGGGTTCGCCCGGAGTTTTGGAACTCGCTGATGCTTGGCGGGGGAGTGTTCGGATTCCTGGCCTCAGTGACGGTGCCCTTGGCCTTCGGCGGGTTGGGGATGGCCCTGCTGACGATCGGAGTCCCGCTGGGGATGTATGTCGCTGAGCGAAATCAGGTGGTGCCCGAATCGGCCCGCGTGATGACGAAGAAGCACATCCAGCAATGGACCCGGAAACAACTTTCCAAAATCGGCATTCATACGGGAACCAAGGAAGAGTTCGAAAAGGCGTCCGGCCCGCCGATCGTGTTCGTGGGCAAGACGAGTAC